>JAEZSC010000047.1 GCA_023422005.1 Bacillota bacterium
AAGCCCTTGCCGTGCTGCCCGGCCCGGGCGGCCTCCACCGCGGCGTTCAGCGCCAGCAGGTTGGTCTGGAAGGCGATGTCGTCGATGACCTTGATGATGCGCGAGATGCTGGCCGACGCCTGGTTGATCTCGTTCATGGAGGAGAGCATAGCGCTCATCTGGCTGTTGCCGCTCAGCGCGTGCTCGCGTGTCTCGGTGGAAATCGCGTTGGCCCGGCCGGCGTCCATGGCGTTCTGCTTGGTCTGGCTTGCGATCTCGGTGACCGAGGCGGAAAGCTCCTCGATGGCGCTGGCCTGCTCGGTGGCGCCCTGGGAGAGGGCCTGGCTGCCGTCGGACACCTGGCGGGTGCCGCCGGCCACCTGTTCGGCAGCGGAGGCCAGATCGCCCAGAACCTCGTTGAGGGTATCCTGCACGGCGTTCACCGACTCAGCCAACGTCCGGAACTCACCGTTGTAGCCAGCGGACATCTCGGTCGTGTAGTCATTGGAGGCCATGGCGCCCAGCACTGCCTGAGCCTCATTGAGCGGCGTCTCGATGGCGTCCAGCGTGGCGTTGACACCGGCAATGATCCTGCGGAAATCGCCCTGGTGGCGGCTGTCGTCGGCGCGCACGTCCAGGCGGCCTTCCACGGCGGCGGCGGCCAGCGTGTCGGCGTCCTCTATGAGCGCCTTCAGGTTGGCGCGCACCTGCTCGATGTTCTCGTTGATGAAGGCCTTCTTGCCGGGGAAGCGTGGGAGCTCCGCGTCGAAGTTGCCGCGGCCGAACTCGGCCACGCAGGCCATGGCCTTCTGATAGACGGCGATGTGTCCTTCCGCCATGGCGTTGATGCCACGGGCCATCTGCTGATAGGCGCCCTGGAACTGGTTTTCGTCCAGGCGCATGTCGATGTCGCCGGCCTCGTGCTCGGCGGACATATGGTTCATCTGCCCGATGAGCCCGCGGATGCCGGTCACGCACATATTCAGGTCGTTCTTGATGTCGTTGAACTCTCCGCGATATTCTGCGGTGATCGTGGAGGACAGGTCGCCCTGGCTGATCAGGCGCATGGCATGCGCCGACTGGCGCAGCGGCGTCACCACGGCGTCCAGCGTGGCGTTGAAGCCCTCAAGGATGCTGCGATATTTGCCGCGGAACGCGGTGGCGTCGCCACGCACATCCAGAATGCCGTTCACCGTTGCCTCTGAGGTGCGGTTGCTTTCGGCGATCAGCGCCTCTATGGATTCCATCATCCGTATGATCGCCGGGGTCATCTTGTCGTTTTCCCCGGCTTGCCCCTGTTCCTTCATCGGTGCGAGCCTGCCCAGGTCGCCGTCGGCGATTTCCTCAAAGAGGGACTCCAGAGCGCGCATGGCCGCCACATGGCCGTTGATGGAGTCGGCCAGAGCTTTGGGAGTGCCCACGTATTGGCCCTGCACCGTGTGGGTGAAATCGTTCTTGGCGACGCGGGTGAATACCGAGATCGCTTCTTCGATGGGGTCCAGCGCGTGATCCAGCGTGTCGTTGACGCCTTGCACGACCTGGGCATAGCCGCCCTGATGGCGGCCGGCGTCGGCGCGAGCCTCAAACCGGCCTTCCGCAGCGGCGGTGGCCAGCATGGCTGTGTCTTCCATGAGCAGCCCCACGGCGCCGGCACACTGGGCCACGCTGTGGTTGAGCCCTTCGAACAGTGCGGCGATGTCGGCGGTGTCAGCATCGGCGTCGGCCACCTCCAGCTGCAGAGACAGCGAACCCTCGGCCAGGCGCCGCAGGTTGGCGACGACGCGCTCCACCTCGCCGCGCTCATAGGCGGCGCGCTTGTCTTGCAGCGCGGCTGCCTGCTCCGCGCGGCCCATGGCCAGCACCACGTTGTCCAGCAGGCTGTTCACCGTGGCGATCATGTCGGCATACAGGCCCTGGAATGCGCCGGCGTCGCCACGCTCCTGGAAGTTGCCCTGGTGCGTGGCGTCGATAAGCTGCGCGAACTGTTGCTTGACAGCTTGCATTGTGTGCAGCACCGAAACCAGGCTGTTGCCCAGCATGTCGGCTTCAGAGCGCGCTGCCAGCTCGGCGTCGGCGTTGCCCTGGGCAATCTCACCGGCGGCGGCAGCCTGGGCGGCGGCGCCGGCTGTCATCTGTATAAAGGCATCCCGCAGCAGTTGGGCCTCGTCATGGGTGGCGCGAACGGGCCTTTGCTTAACCGGCTTGGCCGGTTTAACTCTCTTGGGTTTGCCGGCCTTTGGCGACAGATTCAGGACCCTTGGCAATCGCAGGGGGCGGCGCGCAGACCTGCCCTGCAGCAGCAGCTCCGCCTGGCCGATGTCGCCCTGGGCGATGTGCAAAGCGGCGGCGGTCAGCGCCTTGAGCGGCTGGCTCAGGCCGAAGCGCAGATACAAGAACATCAGAGCGATCATGACCACCGCGATGAACAGCACCACGGGTATGGATTGCAAAAGGATGTCTGCCTTTTTCGTCTGCAGTTCTGTGAGCGGCATGCCCAGGAAGAGCATACCCACCGATTCACCCTTGGCATTGATCAGCGGCTTGTATCTCGTCAGATAATCCGCGCCGAACAGCTTGATCTGGCCGTGATAGGAGCGCTGCCATGTCAGTACCATTTCGGTGACGTCGGCGCTGGCTTTGGTGCCTACGGCGCGGCTGCCGTCGCTGCGAAGCGTCGTCATGAGTCGCTCGTCGCCGATGAAGACGGTGCACTCCATGTTGCTCAGTTGCTTGCGCTTGTCCACCAGATCCGGCTTGCCTAGAAAGAAGCCAGTGGCGATGACGCCGATGAGCCGGCCCTCGGCATTCTGCACCGGCACATAGCTCACGCAGGCCAGCGGCAGTTCGCCATCCTTCTCAATGTCTTGGATGGGCATGCCGTCCAGTGCCTTTTTGACATTGTCGCGGCCGGAAAGGTTCTCGTCGGCAGGCAGGTCACTGCGGCTGCGGTAGAGTGTCTGACCCATTTTGTCTGTCACGAGCACGAAGTCCAGGCCGCTGTCCTGCGTGGCCTGAGCCAGCAGCTCGCCGATGCGCTTGCGGTCACGGGATTGCAGCGCCTCCGTCAGGCGGGCATTGCCAGCCAGCAGTTGGGCGTTGCGCAAGGCCTGATCATTGAGCGTTTTGACGCTGTCATCAAACTGCAGCATAGCGCTGGCGAGGTCCTGGTCATCGCGCTCGCTCAGGTAGCTGTTATAACCGTTGGTGACGATGTACATCAGCGCAACGATGGCGACCAATATGATCGTCCCGATGAACAGTATGACCTTCACACCGATGCTAGATCGCTTTAACATGCCGTCCTCCTGTTCCGATTCCCGTCCGAATATATTTCTTTACATACCCTGCACGGCCTGTGTTGTAACGCGAAATGACGCTTCTTAGCCCGAGCACGGCAAAAAAAGGAGCGAACCGGCACGGTTCGCTCCTCGATGGGAGGTGGTTTATTGTGCGATTTCGAAGTTGACGCTGATCGAGGCGGTGACCTCCAGTTGACCGGCTGACACCGGCACGGCCATGTCGCGGGCTTCGCCGCGCAGGCCGCTGTCATACACCGGGCCGCTGTAGCTGCTGGACTCGTTGATGACGCTGACACGGCCCAGCTTCACTCCGCTGGCGTCGGCGATGACCTGCGCCCGGGCGCGGGCCTTTTCCATGGCCTGCGTGAGCGCCTGGTTGTAGGCGGCGGTTCGATCGGAGATGTCGAAGCTGATGCCCCCGGCGGTGTTGGCGCCGGCGGCGCCGGCAGCGCCCAGCGTGTCGCCCAGCTTGGCGAGGTCGCGCACCTTCACGAGCACGCGGTTGCTCACCGTATAACCGGTAATGGTCACGCCCTTGTCGTCATAGCGGGGGTAGATGTCATAGCTTGCGGTCTGCAAATCGGCTTCGGCTACGCCCTGGGCCTTCAGCGCTTCATATACCTTCTTCATGGCAGTGTCGTTGGCCGCGCGGGCGCGGGCAGCGTCGGCATCCATGGTCTCCACGCCGATGGTGAAGCTGGCCACGTCGGGCTTAAGGCTGACGCTGGCGCTGCCGCTGACCGATATGCCGCCGCTTCCTCCCTTGGCGTCCGTGGTCAGGGCCGCGGTCTTCACGTTCACGGCTTCATTGGTCTGCACCACGGCGTTGCCGGAGGCGCGGAACGCGGGTATCGCGGCGCAGCCGGCCAGCAGCGCCACCGCGCTTACCAGAGCCACCGCGCTCAGAAGAATTCTGCTCGTCTTCATATGATCCCCTCCTTACTGGAGCGCGTAGGTCACGCTGACCGACGCGGATACGTTCAGACTACCGGGGCTCATCGGCGAGGCGGCGGCCTTGTCCCAGGTGACAAAAATCGGGTAAGGAGTGTAGCTGCCGCTTTCGCTGACGCTGAGCACCGTGCCCAGCGTAGTTCCAGCGCTCTTGGCCAGCGTCTCGGCGCGCTGTTTGGCATCCTTGATGGCCATCGTCAGCGCCTGGTTGTAGGCGGCTTCGCGGTCCTCCACATCGAAACTCAGGCCGTAGGCGCTGTTGGCGCCGGCGGTGGAAGCATCGCTTAGCACGGCGCCCAGCTTGTCCAGGTTGCGCACCTTCACGCGCACGCTGTTGTTCACTTCATAACCTGTGATGGTCTTGCCGTCGGCGCTGTGGCGCGGGTTGATGCTGTAGTTGACGGTTTGAATGTCCTTGTCTTCCACGCCCAGTGCCTTCACGGCTGAGAGCACCTTGGCCATGGCGGTGTCGTTGGCTGCGCCGGCTTTCTTAAAGTCGCTGTCGGCGCTCAGCACGCCCAGCGTCACATAGGCGATGTCGGGCTTGAGCGCCACCTGGGCGCTGCCGCTTACGCTGACGGTGTTGCCGTTCTCCGCCGGGGTGGGGGAGGGCTGCGCCAGCGCGATGGAGCCGGCCAACCCCGCTGCCAGCACCAGCAGCGACGCCACAAGCACGGGCAGGAGCGCTTTTCCTTTCCTGTTCAAATGAATCATCATGGTTACTCCTCCTTGGAGGTGTCGTTGCGCCGGGCGCGGGCTGCGCGGCGGATCAGCGGTATGGCGACTCCCAGCGCAATGCCCGCGGCCACGATCACAATGATCAGCCAGGGCAGCGCGCCCATGAAGCGTACCGTGAACTCTTCGAAGCCCTCGCGCATGCTGTTCAGCGTGTCATAAAAGGCGCCGCTGCGGCGGGTGTTCAGGTCGGGGTCGGGGGGGATAACGCTTTGGGGAGGCGTCACCAGCTCCCGCAGGTTGATGCTCACCGAGGAATAGGATACCTTGTCGTCCCAGAAGCGCAGCTGCGCGCTCATCTGTTCGATCTCTGTCGTCAGCCTCGTGATCTCGTTTTCCAGCGAGATGATGTTCTCCATCTTGTCGGCCTTGGCCAGCAGCTCGTAAAGACGGTCTCGTTGCAGCGTCAGCGTCTTGTTTCGGGCTTCGGTGTCCACATACTGGCGGCTGACGTCCTCGGTGGATTCGGTGCGGCTGAGCAAGTTGCCCAGCGCCGCCAGATCGCCCATGGCTTTGTCGTAGTTGGCGATGGGGAAGCGCAGCGTAAAGCTGGCGCTGCGGCCGCCGGTCTTGCCCTCGGGCACGCCGCTGACCTGGTTTTGCTCCACATAGCCGTTGTAGCGGGCCAGTATGTCGTTGACGCCGGCCAGGCTCTTGTCAAATTCGCGGGTCTCAAGCTGCAGATTGGCGGTATAGATCATCTTGCGCCCGCTCTGGGCGTTCAGCAGCGCGTTGCTCTGCAGGCCGGTTCGATTTCCGGCGTCGCCGCCGCCGGTTAAGGAATTCGTCTTGTTTGAAGTCGTGTAGTTGTCGTTTTCGGCCGTCGTGGGCTCTTCCGGCGATATCGCCTCGGCGGCTGCCGTGGCCTGGGGTACCGCTTCGGCCACACCATAGTTTGCGCCGTCCCTCGCGCCTTCGTCCGGAGCACCCGCCATGTCCATCAATCGATTTTCCGGGGCCGGAGCTACGTCGTAGCGCATGGGGCTCTGTCGGTTGTTCAGCAGCAGCGCGCCGCCGGCCACGAAAACCACCAGCGCTGCCGCAACGGGTGCGGCGATCCACGGGTTGAATTTGCGTTTCATGCGAACCGTCCCCTTTGTCGCTTCTTGGGCGAGGGCAGCGTGCAGACGGTCCGTCAAACCCGCGGGAACCTCACGCTCGGGCAGCGTGCGCAGCGCGCGCAGCAGATCAGACATCTGCTCCACCTCGGTGCGGCAGCCTTCGCAATTCTGAAGATGATCCTCAAACCGGCGCAGCGCTTCGCCGTTGAGCTCGCCATCCAGATAGAGGCTTATTTGATTTTGCATCCTGCACGGTTTCATGTTCTGCCCCTTTCTGCTCTTTTTGACGAGCCCTCCGCCGCAAAAGTTCCGCTGCCGTTCAGCAGGCTGCGAAGCTGTTCGCGGGCACGGTTAATGCGTGATCGCACCGTGCCGATGGGGCAGTTCAATATTTTGGCAATTTCCTCGTAGCTATATCCTTCCACGTCGCGCAGCACCACGGCCGAGCGGTATTCCTCTATGAGCTGGCCGATGGCCCAGGACAAATTCTGCCCATCCACCGCGCTCTGCTCAAAGCCCGCGTCGCCGGGTTCGCGGCCGCTCTCACTGAGCGCCTCCACCGACACGGTCTTGGCCTTGCGGCGGCGCAACTCGTCGGAACACGCGTTGATCGTGATGCGATACAGCCATGTGCTCAGAGCGCTGTCCAGCTTGAAGTTCGGCAGCGCCCGCCAGGCTTTGAGCATGACCTCCTGGGTCACGTCCTGCGCGTCGGCGTCGTTGCCCATTGTGCGAAATGCGATGTTGTATACGCGTTTTAGGTGCTGGTTGTACAGCGTTTCGAAGGCTTGCGTGTCACCACGCTGCGCCTGCAAAATCAGACGCTTGTCGGTGTCCGTCATCGGCTGCCCTCCTGACGTTGGCTGACGTTGGTTTTACCCTAGTGTCTATACATAATAACAACATAGTATACCACATCTGCGCGACATGTCGCGTGGAAACATTCACCTTGCAAACGGACGATGGATGTGCTAACATTTTCAATGCAAATTTGACGCGCCGAAGTGGTGGAATGGCAGACGCGGCGGACTCAAAATCCGTTGTCCGCGAGGACATGTGGGTTCAAGTCCCACCTTCGGCACCAAAAAGAGACCCCTGCAACCGCAGGGGTCTCTTTTTTGGCGCCGTGCGTGTTGATGCGGAAGCCACCCGCTAGAGCCAAAAAGAAACGAGCACGACCAGCGGAGCAAGGAACCACCGCAGCGAAAGAGGAACGGCGCAGGCCGGTTGCGCGCAAGCGCATAGCACCTTCAAGTCCCACCTTCGGCACCAAATCAAAACGTCAGTTTTGATACAAGAAAAAGCCCAGTATTTCTGGGCTTTTTCGTATTCCAGGGATTAAAACAAGCTTGCTATAGATGGGTTGTCAGCTAGCGAAGGGGAGTTCAGACTGCCTCGGGGCAGGGGTATCGCGCATTTGTATAGGTTTCGCGCAAACGTTTGGATTCGCGCAAACGTGCACCAGGCAGTGGTTGCCATTCAGTGATTTAGTAGTTTATTTAAATTTATTGTCCAACACTTTTCATAACTACATCAAGTAGTGGTTTAAAAACTTTAATCAAAGTCGCAAGATTGTCTGAAAGCCAGGTTATAATTTCACCCCAATTATCTTCATTATTCAACCCGAAATCGTTATATTGGATACAAATCCTACAAGCTCTTTTCCCAGGAAGGTCTTGCCAGATAAGTTCGTTGCGTAAAATGGAAGCAATATCACTCTCTTTGGATTTTAACTTTTCAAATATACTAGTATTTCGTTGTGCATCGCCTGTGTCGATATACAGTTCTGCCCGAGCTCCATCCAATAGGATAATCGGATTGAAAACGATCCCGCTGTGTCCACTTGCCCCTGTAAGCCAGTTATCCTTTGTAGGAGATACATTGTTATAAATACCAGTTTTGATTCTCAAAATTGGCAATGCTTTTTCCCAGAATCTATATCGCGTTTTATGACGTGTAGCTTCTTCTTTTGATGAGATAGTTTCTTCCTGCTTCTTTGCCGTTAATCGAATCTGATAGTCACCGATATCTTGTATCGGAATGATCTGCTCTACATCAAGATATAGCTTTTCGCCGTCTTTATATGGCGTTACTTTTACACAGGTAATATCAATGCCGTGATAGTTGCGCAACCAAAGTACGGTGGATGTTACTTCCTTTCTAAAGTTTGCTGCAACGAGGATAATGCGCTGATCACCTTCTGTAGAATTCAAACGTATGCTCTCGAAGTCTTGCCCGTCATAAAACTCAGTGATTTTCTCCTGGGCGTTACCTTGTGTGAGGTACCGTTGATAGACTTCCGTAATCTCACTTTTAGTCAATGTAGCGCAGTATGAAACGTATTTTAAGGCCTGCCAAACAACGTCCTTGCCTGAATCATCCAGCTTATTTTCTATAATAACAAGCTTACCGCTCTCATCTAATGCGAGTAGGTCGAGCCGTTCGTTCGTGTCAGGGAAGCCATCAAACTCTTTTTGAATTATCAAAAGATTTTCACCAAGAATTCTTGGATTATCAGCAATCCACTCCTGTAAGTCATAGCGCTCAGATAATTTAAGCTCCGAAAAAGACTTCTTTACAAGTGAAACCGCTTTTTTGTTTTGTACATCAATCAAAAACATAATACACTCCCTAGACTTGCGTAAATGGCTCAAACATTAAACAAGTATATCATAAGTTCTTTAAGCTCCAACACTTTGTCTATGCTTGACAATGGGGTGTACTTCATTCCATTTGTGCGTAATACTCTTCAATCATAGGCTTGAAAACTCTACTGAATCGCTCTAGTTGCTCCGCAAGAAAAGCTGAGGTATCTTTCCAGTTTATCTCTTCTTTAGTGAGGCTGTTGTTATATGCATAAATAGATTGTGCATTTTGATCTTTAATCTCCCATGTTAATTTTTCTCCCATTGCTTTTTCGATCTCATCTCTTCGATCAAAAAGCCAAGCAAAGACAGCTTTTGTGGCTTCTTTACTGCTGTTTTTGATGGTAAATAAATCAATTACTATACCAGCGCGAACATAACTGTTGGCTATTATAGGATGGAGAAACACATTGGAGTGATAAGCTTTCTTAATGAACGGTATAAGCAACTTATTGTCTCCATTGTTGGTATGATTCATGACCCACTCAATCCAACTCGAATCAGCGCTATACCCATTCAAATATTGCGCGAAAAACTGCCAGAAATTGCGATGGTGGTCCCTATAATGGTTTGATGCCACAAGGTATGGTCGTGGAGATGCACTCGATATAAACTCCCTTGGGGCAGTTTTGGCTAGTTCAAGACATAGTTCTTCTGAATCTGAAACGCTGAAATTCTGTAGCAACCTAACTAGTTGAGCGCCTAGTTCATTGTCGCCATTGAATGGGATATTTATTATAAGTATTGGCATTATACCATCTAGTTGCTCATCGTAATAAACTCGAATCCTATTCCCAATTAAGAACCCGAGCTTTACATTAAGAAATCTCATGTACGAATGTAGCTGTCCCTCCTCGTCAATACCAAGCGGTGTTTTTGGATGCTTCATTTCTATAACTATATTAGCGCGGTTTTTGTTGTCGTACAAAACTATATCAGCTCGCTTAATCTCTCTACCCATATACACTGGTACTTGACGCCTAATGTTGTTAGGAAGCCAGTTGAAAATAGCGATTAACCATTTGATAAAGTCCTCTTCGTATTGGGCCTCGTTGCGGTATTGTTGTGATTCAATTTGCTTACAAAGCTGCTGCCAAACGCTCATATTTTTTTCCTTGGTTTGCTTTTTATATTATTTCTATATTATAACAGAAGAGAGTGCTTCATGAATTTTTTCTTTAGATTTTGCAAGTGTACTAGAAGACAAGAAAAGTGATCAACTGGCATTAAGCAATGAAACGCAGGTATACAAAAAGGAACGGCACCATATATTAGGCGCAAGCGTATAGCACCTTCAAGTCCCACCTTTGGCACCAATCAAGATCGTGAGGTCTTTATAAAATGGAACACCCTTGAAATCAAGGGTGTTCCGGCGTTTTATAGGTTAAATTTAACTTCTTACTAGGGATTGACTCAAATCCTCACATTGATTTCGCCGTGCCCGGCTTCATAGGGGATTTCCACGGTTTTACGCTCGCCCGCTGTGAGTTCCACACGCGCAAACCCGACGAGCTGTTTTCCGCCGTAGACCTGCACCACGGTTGCCCCGTCGCGCTCCCCTGTGTTTTCCACGGTAATTGTCACGCTTTTTTCGCCGATTCGCACATCGGAAAGCGCGAACGCCGTATACGACAGCCCGAACCCGAAGGGGTGCAGCACCGCGCCTTCGTGGTAAAGGTAGGTCATCTTGTTTTTTTCGATGTCGTAATCGTTGATGTCTGGCAGTTCCTTGGTGGAAAGATACCACGTTTGCGACAAACGCCCGCTCGGATTGTTCTTCCCGCTCAGCGTTTGCGCCACCGCTTTGCCCAGCGTTTGCTCGCCGTGCGCCGTGAACAGAACCGCCCGCGCCTGCACCTCCTGCGCTTCCATGGCATAAGGGTACCCCGAGACAACGGTCAAGACCACATTTTGATTGGCTTTCGCCACTTCATCCACCAATTTGGCCTGGTGGCCGGGCAAGAGCAAATCCTTGCGGTCGATGCATTCGCGGGCATTCACCAGCGGATGATTTCCTACCGCCAGCACCACGGTCTCGGCCGCCGCCGCGGCCGCTTTGGCCTTTTCCACGCCGCTCGTCAGCGTTACAATGCGCAGGTTTTGATAGGTTGCATTGATTTTAGCGGCGCAGCCTTCGTCATAGGGCTTGTCGTAGATGGTGACTTCGCGCCGCGTCGCCACGCCTATTTCGCCGCCCTTCACTTGCCTCTCGGGCAGGAAACGGCCGCCCTTCACATGGAACAGCTCTCGCACAAACCAGCCCCAGAATTCCTCCGCGTCGCCGCGCAGTTCACCTGTTTGGGTGGTGGTCAGGAACTTGCCCGTATCCAGGTTTTGCAAGCCAACGCCGTCGCCATAATCCTTCAAACGGAAGACCGTTCGATTGGCCTCGCACGCGTCGTAGGCCAACTCGCCTTTGTTCGTCACCCGAGCCCACGTTTGTGTTCCCTCATGATAGAGGGCAACGGTGTCGCAACCGTCGGCAAAAGAAATCTTCGCGCCGGGGAATTCGTTGAACAGTTCGCCCAGAATCGTGGAGTGTTCCGGTGGGTAGCCGGAGTACCAGTCCATATAGGTTTCGCCCGCGTTCAAGCCGATAACCGCGATGGTTTTCGGCGATATGAGCGGCAAAATTCCATCATTTTTGAGAAGAACCACGCCTTCGTTGGCGGCTTTTTGGGCAAGTTCGGCATTCTTTTGGGATAGGAGCGCGTCCATAGGCGTGTTTTTATAAGGGTTCCTGTTTTCTTTATCGCCGTAAATGCCCAAGCGGAACAAAATCGCCAGTTGACGGCGAATGGAGACGTTCATCTCCTCCTCGGTGAGCAAACCCTGTGCCAGCGCATCTTTCACCGCCTGCACGGTAAGCTTCGGGTTGTCGAGGAAGATGTCCAGGCCGTTTCGGATGGCCTTGGCGGCGACTTCTGCATAGGTACCGGCTTCGTGATCCGTTATGGCCAAACCGAACGCGCCGCCGTCGGAAACCGTGAAGCCATCAAAGCCCCACTGCGCCCGCAGGATAGAGTTGAGTTCCGGGTTCATCAGCCCCACGTTGCCGTTGATTTTATTATAGGCCGTCATGGTGGACTTTGCGCCGCCCTCTTGGAAGGCATACTTGAAGACCCGCAGATAATAGTCTTTTTGCAATCCTTCGGGCAGGATGGAATCGGTCCACGTGCGGGCGAACTCATAGTTGTTGGCGTAAAAATGTTTGGGCATGGCCACGCCGCGCAGCCAGAAGCCCTCTTCTTTCTGAAAGCCGCGAATCAGGTTCGCCGCGAGTATACCCGCCAGATAGGGGTCTTCGCCATAAGCTTCTTCGTTGCGCCCCCAGCGCGGGTCACGCTCCATGTCAATGGTGGGGAAAAACAGCACCAGATGCGCCTTGTCGCCGCTTAATTGATGATACACGCGGGATTCTTCCCCGATGGCTTCGCCAATTTCGCCCAGCAGTTCCTTATCCCACGTTTGAGAAAGCCCGTAAGGTTGGGGAAACACCGTGGATTTTGCGCCGTCACGCAATACAATCCCATGCGCGCCCTCGCCGCCGATGCCGAACGCCGGCAAACCCAATCGTTCTATCTCCGGGTGAAAGGGCGTGAACATCGTGAACTTCTCTTCCAGCGTCAATCGAGAAAGCAGGTCTTCCACGCGCTCTTGAAGCGGCAGCTTGGTTTCTTCAAACTTCATATTCATTCACCTCGAGCCCATTATACTAGAAATTTCCACCTCTGGGAGAAGGACTTCTGCTTATCGGAACGCAGGTATGCACACAGCCCGATATACCGTGCAAATTCGTTTAAACCGAAAGAAAGTTATGGTAAAATGTGTATGCTCCAACCGGAACCTTTCGCGACAGAATTACAATAAAATTTATATAATACGAGAAGAAAGAGAATGAGTGAGTTTTACATAGGCTCAATCGTGCCGTTTGGCGGTTATCATTGGCGCATTCTTGATATACAAGGCAATGGGGCCTTGATTATAGCTGAACACATGGTCGAACAACACCCCTATAATGATTGCGCTGGTGATGTGACGTGGGCGGACTGCTCGCTAAGAAAACATCTTAACGGTGAGTTTTACAACAAATTCACCGCGGCTGAACAGGCAAGAATCATTCCGGTATTGAACAAAAACCACGGCAATCAGTGGTACGGTTCAAGAGGCGGAGAAGATACTCGGGACTACATATTTCTACTAAGCATTGAAGAAGCAGTGTGCGAATATTTTGGTGACAGCAGTAAAAACCTTGAAAACCGCAGCGCCAAGCAGCGATACTGGTTTCAAAAAAAAGACATAAACAACGACAAGCGGAGATCGACACTCGATGGAAATGTATGGTGGTGGTGGCTTCGATCACCGGGGCGTGACAATAGAAGAGCCGTATATGTCCATGGCGACGGCAATATAGGCATTCAGGGAAACGGCACCTTCCGCTACAGCAGCAGCACGATTCATCCCTTAACGGGCGATAACAGCGGTGGCGTTCGCCCCGCTCTGTGGCTGAGCTTGGAACTATAAAAACCTGGGGCGTTTTTCAAGCGGGGTCCATTAACAGTACGACATATGGTCAGTTGGGGCAATTTTCGGCTGTTTCATAGCAATATCTGGAGAGGCGCGCGCTTGACACGCCCTCTCTCAGCCAGCATAATCAAAGCATTGCGCTGTAGAGCAGATCAGTTCCGAGAGTTGAAATGGATATTTTTCTATACATCCTGCTAAACAACATTGTGCCCATCATTTTTATCATACTGCTTGGTTTTCTGCTGGGCAAAAAGTTTCCCATTGATATCAACACGCTGACAAAGTTGAATTTCTATGTCTACGTGCCGTTTTTCGTCTTCATGCAAATCTACTCGACGGATATGCTGGGCGATGTGTGGAAGATCCTGCTATTTGCGCTGCTGCTGGCGGCGTTGAACCATCTGGCGTCGCATCTCATCGCCCGCATTCGCGGCTACAACCCGCCGCTGAAAAATGCCTTCGTCAATTCCATCATGTTCTACAACTCCGGCAACATCGGCGTTCCGCTCATTTCGCTGGTGTTCAGCAGCGCGCCGTTTGTCGTGAATGGGCAGACGCCGTACCTCACCGTGGCGTTGATGACGCAGGTCATCATACTCATCGTGCAGAACATCTCCACGAACACCGTCGGGTTCTTCAACGCGGCCAAGGGCAGCATGAATTGGAAGACATCGCTGACCAGCATATTGAAGATGCCCACGATCTATGCGATACCGCTGGCTTTCCTGCTGAAGGCGCTGCCCTTTCGCCTGGAGGGCTTCCCATTGTGGCCCGCGTTCGGCTACCTGAAGGAGGGCCTCATTGCCTTTGCGTTGCTCACGCTGGGCATACAGCTTTCCCGCACGAAATTCTCCTTTCAGAACAAGGACGTATACCTGTCCAACTTTATGCGTCTTGTCGGTGGCCCGGTGTTTGCCTATTTACTCATTCTGTTGTTGGGGCTGAAGGGTATCCCCGCACAGACGCTGATGATCTCCTCCTCGCTGCCTACGGCGGTGAACACTGCGCTTATCGCCGTGGACCGCAACAACGAGCCGGACTTTGCCTGTCAGGCCGTGATGACAGCAACGATCTTCTGTTCCATTACGCTGGTGTTTGTCATCTATGTAGCGCGCATACTGTTCCCCGTCTAGGGGGCCAAGCGCATCCTGTTTCTGCTCGTCCGCCTTCCGTGTTTGCCAAAGAGGAGGTAGCGCCATGTCCATGGATTTTGCCAGGGAGCTGACCGAATTCCCCTCAACCGTGCATCGCAACATATACTGTGCCGCGCGGCAGCTAACGCCCCTGGGCCGGTCCCTTGACGGTATGGAAGACGGCCCGCTGAAGGCGTCCTGCGCAGCGTATCATGCTTTTATGCTGGATATGCTCTCTGACATGTATGAGAATCCCGAAGCGTACGGACTGCCGGTCATGGAGTTGGAGAATTTTCTAGGCGGCAGGAAGCTCAACGGCGTTAAGCGGCAACAGCCGGCCAAGACCGAAAAAATACGCTCGCAGACCCATAACGCGGTCAACGGCTATCAGGTGCTGCTGTGCATGCTGGGCAGAGAGGGGGATCTGCGGGGCGATGCGCTTTGGCTGACTGCGGAGGCGATGGACGCCATAGCCAAGCGAACCAGCGGACCATCCAGCCCCATCCCCCTGGAGACGCGGCTGCACGCGTTGGCCCGCGTGGGGCTCATACAGGAAGGCGGCGGCTTTGTTTCCACCCGGCATCCGGGCATGTTTGCGGGGATGTGCGCCCTGGCCGATTCCAGCGAAAAGATGAATTCCTTCGGTTACTTCGCGTTTCAGAATCTGGAGTTCCGCAACATCGGTGCCAAATACAGCCCCACCTATGAGGATTATACAAGCCCGCTCGTCGCCGAGCGGAGGGGGATCGCCGACGAGATAGACGCATGTGCGCGAACGCGCAAGGCCAAACCCGCCTGCAACACCTTTTGGAAGGTGGATTACAAGTACAAAGGCACGCAGGTCTTATGCCTGGGTACCGAGGGCGGTGATCTGGACATCCGCATCACCGGAACCTATGGCTGGGATGACCCCGCTCTGATCAACGACCGGCTGGCACAGGAAAGCCCGGAGTTTCAGAAGTACATCCTGCGCCATCTGTGGGGATGCACAGGCTGCTCCACGACCCATCTGGGCGCTTTCACGACGGTGCTGGGCCATAAACGGCGGGTGTGCATGAGCGGCGGCATCGGCTTTCGGTGGAAAAACCCCAGCCATGAGGATATGGACGCCATAGAAAGATGCCTGGAGTTCCGCTGCCGGATCATCGATGAGCTGAAAACAAAACCCTAGTTGACCAAATCCCTGGACCGAAACAGCGCATAACTGCATACATAGGAGAGAATACCATACACGGCCATGACTTTGAGCCCCAGCTCCGCCTCCGGGAGATTCCTGGAGAACAGCAGGGATAGTGAGAACGAGCCGAAGTGGTTTGTAACCAGATACGGTGCAGCCTCCGGAACCAGGTAACCAAGAGCGGTGGACAGCAGCACTGTGCCGATGGAGATGCCTACCACCGCCCCACTGCTACCCAGGAGAAAAGCCAGAAACGTGACCAGGAGGCCAAAAGCAAAAAGGGGGACTGCCGAGCACAGGTATGTGAAAATGGTCAGGTACGTTCCTCTGGCCGAGGTGTATTCAATGCCTCTGTGCAAAAATCGGGAGCCCCAGCCCAGCGCTGCCGTTCCCGCCGCGTACCCGATTGCCATTGTCGCAATCAGGATGAAGACGGTCAGCGCGAAAAGAGAGAGCACCTTGGCTGCCAGCAACTCCCCCCGGGTAACGGGGTGCACCAAAGACAAGACGAGCGTTCCATTGTCGTATTCTTCAGCGATCATATCGGCGGTCAAAGCGGCAATGTAAATGGGGATTATCCAGGATATGGTCAGCCCATGCAGGAATAACGGATATGTTTGCCCAGCGTCGGTGAAGATTCTGAGAATCAGCGGAACAACCCCGAACAAGAACTGAACGATCAAGAAAAACCATAGCTTCTTGCGTGCAAACGCTTTGATGATTTCGTTTTTCATCAGTCCGTACATAGACTCAATGACCCTGTGTCAAGCTCATATAAAGATTCTCCAGCGATTGGCCGACAGGCACCAGATAAGAGACATCGATCCCTGCATCCACGAGGCGCCGGTTTAGCTTGCCGGTAGACCCTTTGTCCAGTTCCACAGTCACCTTATCTTCCGAAGGCTGGAATGATCTGACGTACTCAAGTTCTTGCAGGTGCTGCAGTGTTCTACCGGTGTCCTTTGTGTGGATTTCCACCTTCTCATGATCTCTGTCCAGCAGCTGCCCGACCATACCTTGAATCACGATACGGCTTTCGTTTAAAATCGCAATCCGATTGCAGAGCTGTTCCACCTCGTGCAGCAGATGGCTGGTCATGAAAAAGGTGATACCCCGGTCAGCGGAAAGGTTTTTGATGAGATCACGTACTTCCATCATGCCCTCGGGGTCCAGCCCGTTCATGGGTTCATCCAGGAAAATCAACTGAGGGTCATTCACCAGTGTTCGGGCGATGCCCAATCGCTGCTTCATGCCCAGCGAGTATGTTCCCACCAAATCCTGTGCTCGTTCCCGCAGCCCCACCATCCTTATCACATCATCAATTTTGCTTTTGGCAACGCCGCGATGCAGATTGGCGGCCTGCGCTATGTTTTGATAACCGGAAAGATAGGGATAGAACCTTGGCGTCTCCACCACCGCCCCAACATGCGAAATCGCCTGCTTGAAGTGATCCCGTATGCCATGCCCGTTGATCGTAATCGCCCCCCGGTCCGGCCGTACCAAGCCCAGAATAACACGTACCGTCGTGGTTTTACCGGCCCCGTTGGGCCCGAGAAAGCCAAATACATCGCCCGGCGCCACGTCGATGGTCACATCGTTCAGGATTGGCTTGTCTCCAAACGATTTATACAGATTTTTCACTTCCAGCATCCCATTGGCCAATCGGGAACCTCCCAGAAACCCATCCTGTCTGGAGATATTCTCTCTTGGTTTGATCACGCAATACATCGCGCTCACGTACGCAATATGCTGTCGAAACTGCCGGCGGCTGAATATGATGCTATAGACACCGGAAGGGAGCGTGTATTATGGGCGGATTCTTGTCGGCCATCGGTTATGGCACGGCGCTGTTCTGGGTGCTGGCTGCCGTGGCGCTTTGCGCCGTTGCAATAGTCGTTGTGTTGATCATACGGCGTTTCAGATTTAATAAACGGTTGCGCGAGACCATTGTGAGAATACAGGAGACGGCTGCGAATACGGACTTGCAGCAGGACGGGCTGGCCCAGCTTCTGGCGGACACGGGCTATGCCTATGACTGGGAGCAGAACATCTTCTACTCTGTCGTGGACCCGTGGCAGAGGAAGCTGGGCTATTGCAGCCTGTATGACGATTGGGCCACTCCACTGGGTCTGATCTTTGACAGCGAACCCGTTCGCTTTGAGTACAAGGGCAAAAAGTGGCTGATCGAGTTCTGGAAAGGCCAGTATGGCATCACCAGCGGCGGCGAGATCGGCATCTATAACACAGCGGACCCGGACATCGATGTTCCCGGCATTTTTCGGGGTACGTTTTATCGCAGCGCCAGCGATGAGGAAGCTCTGGACATGGCGTTTACGCTCTACAAGGACAATACGGAAATGTTCGCCAGAGTGGACAACCACTGGTGGCTGACGGGCTTTGTGCTCGGCGAATACGCTGACCCCTCGGCGCTGACGATGACAGCTTCGCTGACCTTTCCCGACCAGGAAATGCGCGACGCGTTCATGGAAGCGTTTCGTCAGCTTGGGTATCGGGAGGATGAGTACCGACTCAGCGATAACAACCTAACGTTCAGTTTTGCAGAGCCGCGGTCCAAACAACCCTTGATGCGGCGTGGGCCGATTGCCTTATTATCCAAGCTTCGGGTAAAGGCCTTTGTGGGCGAATACAAAAGAGTCACGAGCGGGCTTACCAACATGTATGACATCCTCACGCTGCTCAGGGTGAGGTCTCCGCTTCTGTACCAGTTTGCCATCAACATCGGCAGGCAGCAGGGGGCTTTCAAGTATCATGAGGTGATTATGCCGCGCGTAAAATGACGCCTATGAACCGCAGGGGGAAAGACACAGGCCATCCCCCTGCGGGATTCGGAAGGCCTATTGAGCTCATTCGAAACGGCAACTGCTGTGTGCATTATTTCGGATTTGGGTGGGGTATCGATGTGTACATACAAAAAGCGAATCGACAGGGCATATGAATCGGCGCCAGTCCTTAAGGTCAATGATTGCTCCAGGATCGTCATCATGAGCGACGTACACCGGGGCTGCGGGAATCTGGCCGACGATTTCGGTAAAAACCAGAACGTTTTCTACGCGGCGCTCAAGTCCTATAACAGGCTGGAGTATACCTACATCGAGCTGGGTGACGGCGACGAGCTCTGGGAAAACAGACACATCTCCCAGATAAAGGCTGTGCATGGCGACGTATTCCAGCTGCTTGCGCAGTTTTACAGGGATAGGAGGCTTTGGCTGCTGTACGGCAATCACGACATGGAAAAAAAGTGCAAGCCGGCTCTGCTGGATACCTATTGTGACGCGGTGACCAACCGGTACATGCCGTTGTTCCCCGGCGCGGTGGTGCATGAGAGCCTGCGGCTTCTCTATGAGCCGGTCCAGAAGGAATTTCTTCTGATGCACGGCCATCAGGTGGATTTCCTCAACGATACGCTGTGGCGGCTGGCGCGGTTCCTGGTGCGTTACGTCTGGCGGCAGTTGGAGCTGGTCGGCGTCAATGACCCCACCAGCGCAGCGAAGAACTACAAGGTCAAGATGATGATCGAGAAGAGGCTGATGCAGTGGGCCGATGGCCATGACACGCCGGTCATCGCCGGCCACACGCACCGGCCGGTGTTCCCGGAGCCGTCGCAAGGGAAGTACTTCAATGATGGCTGCTGTGTCCATCCATGGAACATCACGGCCATCGAGATCGCCCATGGCACCATCTCACTGGTGAAGTGGGGCCACAAGACCAGGGACGACGGCACCGTCTATATTGGCCGGGACGTCATTGCCGGGCCGAATCGGATATCGGAATATTTCCGCCCTCTTTCATAGAGGGGATGGGCATACAGAGGGCCGGTTATTCCACCGTTGCCTTTGAAGGCAGAGAAACGGGGTTGTTTGCCAGTCGCGGCGAGGTGCGAGAAATTCATTCTTTTGCGAGGAATGTGCTCTTTATGCGTTTGGCAAGACAGCCCTATTGACTTTGCTGCCGTAGGCTATATGATATTGGCAAATCATGGTGGAAGAGGTGCGATACATGGGAATAAAGCTGACCGACAAAGTCACCTGGGTCGGCAAGGTGGATTGGATGCTGACCACGTTCCACGGGGAAGAATATTCGACGCACAAGGGATCATCCTATAACTCTTACCTGATACGCGATCAGAAAACCGTATTGATCGACACTGTATGGCAGCCCTATGATCAGGAGTTCATCAGCAACCTGCGCCAAGAGATCGATCTTGGGCAAATCGACTACATCGTCGCCAACCATGCCGAAATAGACCACAGCGGTGCGCTGGCGGAACTGATGAGGGAGATCCCCGGCACGCCCATCTATTGCACCGCCAACGGCATCAAATCGCTGAAGGGCCATTATCACCAGGACTGGAACTTTGTCCCCGTGAAGACCGGAGATACGCTGGACTTGGGAGAAAACAAACTGGTATTCGTGGAAGCGCCCATGCTGCACTGGCCGGATTCCATGTTCACCTATCTGACCGGCGAGAGCATCCTGTTCAGCAACGACGCCTTCGGGCAGCACTACGCGTCCGAATCGCTGTACAATGACAGCGTGGACCGGGCGGAGCTGTATCATGAGGCACTGAAGTATTACGCGAACATACTGACCCCGTTCAGCCCGCTGGTCACAAAGAAGATCAACGAAGTGCTGGGCTTCAACCTGCCGGTCAGCATGATCTGCCCCAGCCATGGCGTCATCTGGCGGGACGACCCAACCCAGATCGTAGCCCAGTATTTGAAGTGGGCGGACAACTATCAGGAGAACCAGATCACGTTGGTCTTTGACACCATGTGGGCATCCACCCGCAAGATGGCGGAGGCCATTGCCCGCGGCATACGCAACGCCGATCCCTCCATCACGGTCAAGCTTTTCAATTCTTCCACCAAGGACAAGAACGACGTCCTGACCGAGGTGTTCCGGTCCAAGGCTATCCTGGTAGGCTCTCCGACGATCAACAACGGTTATCTGCACTCCGTCGGCGGGCTGCTGGAAATGATCGCGGGGCTTAAATTCAAGGGTAAGAAGGCTGCGGCCTTCGGCAGCTACGGCTGGAGTGGGGAGGCCGTCAAGAAAATCGGAGAGGCGCTGAGCCGCTCCGGGTTCACCCTTGTGAACGATGGCATCCGCACCCTCTGGGTGCCCGACGCCCAGGTGGAAAAGGAGTGCGAGGCCTATGGCGAGCAGTTCGTCAAGGGCTTGTAAAGAGTAAACAGAGCTTATCCAGAAACCAGAAACCCCGCAACGTGCGGGGTTTCTGGTTTGCTCTATCGGTTTGCCAAACCAACCATATAATGCGCGTTTGTTTGACATGGTGATCGCCGCTGGGATATAATAAACGTTGCGTTTTTTGATTTCAAAGCGGGAACGGACGGGTGAGAATGGCAGTTCGCGGCAGGCCCATCTGGGTGCTCAACGCGGCGTGTACAGTCGCTCTGTTTGTGCTGCCCGCTTTTACCCATCCGGCCCCGATGCCCACACCGGGCGAGGCCGGCACGGCCCCGGTACAGACGGGTGTGGCAAGCAGGGGAGGCGCGCTGGGCGCCGACATGCTGACGATGGTGACCCAAACGCTGCGCGCAGCCGACAACACGCGGCGTGGCCGCGCCGGTTCCCAGCCGGAATTGCACATGGACGCCCAGGCGTTCCAGCCGGCTGCCAGCCTGCCGGTGCACAGAGGGGACCTCGACGCGTTTTTCGCCGGACAGGGCCATCTGGCGCTGATCCCTTTCTGCGGCCACGGGCCGCCGCTGCTCCTCGGATGCAAGCTTTAGCACTCACAAATGCCAAGAGCAGAGGAGCATTGTGTAAATGAAGAACTCCAAATGGACCTTTCCGATCCTGGCAGTCGTCGTGCTGGTGATCACATATCTGGCCATTTTCGGCCTGAAGGTTCCCATCGGTATCTATGATTTCACGTTCAAAGGCGCCCCGGACATGCGTTTCGGCATCGACATCCGCGGCGGCGTGGACGCTGTGTTCCAGCCCAAGGACTTGGACCGCAAGCCCACCGGCGACGAACTGGAGAGCGCCCGCTCGGTCATCGAGACCCGCCTGGACCAACAGAACATACTGGACCGCGACGTGACCATCGACAAACAGACCGGCTACGTCATCGTGCGTTTCCCGTGGAAGAGTGACGAAACGGACTTCAACCCCCAGAAGGCCATCGCCGAACTGGGTGAGACCGCCAAGCTGACCTTTCAGGACGGCGAGGGCAACGTTATCTTGGACGGCCAGCGGGTTGTCAAGTGCTATGTGGGCACCAACCCGGAAAACGGCGAATACATCGTCAACCTGGAATTTGACGCCGAAGGCGCCAAGCTCTTTGACGAGGGAACCGCCCGCCTGGTGGGCAAACCCATGCCCATCTATATGGACCAGACTGAGATTTCCAGCCCCACGGTGCGCCAGCGTATTTCCGGCGGCACCGCTTACATCGACAACATGGGCGGTTATGAAGAGGCCAAGGACCTGGCCGACAAGATCAGCGCCGGTGCTCTGCCCTTCTCCATGGTTACCAAGAACCACTCCACGATCAGCCCCACGCTGGGCAGCGGCGCATTGGATACGATGGTGCGAGCCGGCGCGCTGGCCTTCGGCATCATCTGCCTGTTCCTGATCGTCTACTACCGCGTACCCGGCGTTGTTGCCAGCTTCGCGCTGCTGCTGCAGGTCAGCGGCCAGCTGCTGGCGCTGTCGCTGCCGCAGATCACGCTGACGCTGCCCGGTATCGCCGGCGTCATCCTGTCCATCGGCATGGGCGTGGACGCCAACATCATCATATCCGAGCGCATCAGCGAGGAAATCAAGATCGGCCGGCCGCTGGATACGGCCATCAACACAGGCTTCAAGGCCGCGTTTAGCTCGGTGTTTGACGGCAACATCACCGTGATGATCGTCGCGGTGCTGCTGATGGCCCTGGGCTCCGGCGCCATGCTGAGCTTCGCCTATTCTCTGCTGACCGGCGTCATCCTCAACTTCCTGGCCGGCGTGACGGTATCCCGGATCATGATCAAGTCGCTGAGCCTGTATCAGCCGCTGCGCAAGCCGTTCCTGTTCAGCAAAGGGAGGAGCATCGCATGAGAGACAAGTGGATCGGTTTTTACGAGAAACGCTTCGTTTACTTCATCATTTCCGGTGCGATCATGCTGGCCGGCATTATCGCGATCTTCATCAACGGTGTGCAGCTGGACATCCAGTTTAAAGGCGGTGCCATCGTCAAGTACAACAGCGCCACGGAAATCAGCATCTCCCAGGCGGAGGATGTGGCCGCTGGGGTGTTAGGCCGCCAGGTGAACGCGCAGATTTCCAAGGATCTGCTCAGCGAGCAGAACCGCCTGGTGCTCAACCTGGCCGGCAACACCGGTCTGGACGCCGCCGATCAGGACAAGCTGGACACCGCCCTTAAGGCAGCCTTCCCCGACGCGAACCTGAGCCTTTCGGATTCGTCCATGGTGGAGCCCTTCTTCGGGCGACGCTTCCTGTCCAACGGCCTGCTGGCCATCGGGCTGGCGTCCGTCATGATCGTGCTCTATGTGTGGATGCGCTTCCGCAGAATCCACGGCCTGTCGGCGGGCGTCATGGCGCTGGTGGCGTTGCTGCATGACCTTCTGGTCGTGTTCTTCACGTGCGTCATCTTCAAGATTCCGCTGGGTGACAGCTTTGTGGCCATCGCCCTCACGATCATCGGTTATTCCATCAACGACACCATCGTCATCTACGACCGCATCCGCGAGAACGCCCGCCTGGACAGGCACATGCCGGCGGACGTCCTCGTGAACAAGTCCATCACCCAATCGCTGGGCCGCTCCATCAACACGAACCTGGCGGTGTTCATCAGCGTACTGATGATCTACATCTTCGCCGTGGGCGGCAGCATCGATTCCATCCAGAGCTTCGCGCTGCCCATGACGGTGGGCACGGTCAGCGGCTGCTATTCCACAATCTGCATCGCCGGCCCGCTGTGGGCCATGTGGCAGAAGCGCACAAAGCGCCCCCACAAGCCCGCGCCCAAGGCCCAGACCAAGCTCAAGAAAAAGACCGCATAATCCAACTCGAATAAACAGCTGAACGCCCGCCGGAAAACCGGCGGGCGTTCTTGCGTGTCGACAAAGCCGACACGCTGTCGACTTCGGCGCTGTTGCGCCTTGGCGATTTAGAAGACTTGTTTCAGCCATCGCTTTATCGCCTGACGGTAACCGCCGTCAGGCGATCTTTCGCTTTTTGGGCTCATAACATCTTTTCGGTAACGGTATACGCCTGCGGGCGGGCTTTGTTGAGTGCTTCATTACTATTTCATGTTTCCTCCTGCCGAATGAATCGGCAGTCGGTTATATCTTTAGCTATCCTTGCCGGGTCTGTAGACAATCTGAGCGCCTGTCCGGCGCTTTGTTGACCCCGTAAGGTTCCGGCGCTATGATGAGAGTGCATGAACAGAGAACGTAAAATATGCTGCATTTGCGCGGCAATGCTGGCATTGCTGCCGCTGGGCGGCTGCGGCGCGCCCGGTGCCCCAAGCGTGCCGGTGGAGACGCCCGGACCCCAATATCTGCTTGAGCGGGACGGCGCGGTGACGCTGCGCCTGTCCGCCCTGCTGGGCGAAGGCATGACCGTGCGCCTAAAAACAGATGAAGAAGAGGTGGAACTGGACGCCGGGGAGGCCAAGGAACTGTTTCAAGCTGTGGATGGCTGCGCCTACGGCATGAAACCCCAGCCCATGCCCACCGACGCCAAGGGCTATCTGTGGGCGGTCCGGGTGTCGCTCCAGGCCACCGACGAACCACTGTTCTTCTACTTTCTGGACATGGAGACCCGCGCCACCGTCGTCGTCTTAAGCGACGGCACGCAGCGCACGCTTTCCATGGACGCGGCCCAGGGCCGGGCGCTGGCGGAAGCCTTTGCCGATATCGCCGCGCGTTGACATCCTCTCTACATTGGGTATAATGGATTCATCCCTTCCACAACAGATGGCGTATGCCCTTATGAGGATGCCGTGACCGAGATCTTCGAAGATCATTACCGCACGCTGCAGGTGCGTCACGATGCCAGCCCTGAGGTCGTCGAGGCGGCCTACCGGCGGCTGTGCAAATTGTACCACCCCGACGTGAACCGTTCGGGGCACGCCGCCGAGCGCATGAAGACCATCAACCGCGCCTATGAGGTGCTGGGCGACATGCCCCGCCGCGCCCGCTATGACGACGCTTGGGTGCGCGCCCAGGCCTGGAAGACGCCCCTGGCCGAGAACCAGGGGCACCAGGACGAGGCGCAGGCGTTGCTGGAGTCTTATTTTCAAGACCTCATGGATGGCCGCTGGGACAGTGCCTATCTGAAACTGACCGCAGCGGACCACCGCCGGGTGCCCGCGGAGGACTTCCGAGCCTGGCAGGCGCAGGTCAGCCGCCTGTACCGCATGGGCGCCTTCGCCCTCAAATGCTTCCGCCGCCACCGCGACTGCGAGCTGGACGGCGCCGCCTATTCCGACGTGCGAGAATTCCATGTGTTCGTCAACGAGATCGATACGCGCACCGGCCGCCTGTGCGAGGACAACTTTACCAAGCACGTGGCGCTGGACAGCGGCGATTGGCGGGTGTGCCTGGGCTTTGACGATCTCAAGCCTGTCATCGAGCGGCTGGGATATCTGCTGGACCACGCCGCCGCCGTGGACGCTGACCGCGTCTACAACGAAGCCATCCTGCGTCACGACGCGCCCACGGGCCTGTTGAGCCGTGCAGGGTTCCTGGAGGCTGTGGAGCGCGAGGCTGTGCGCAGCCGCCGCTATGGCAACCCCTTCACCGTGGCGGTGTTCCAATTGCGCAAGGCCCGCGAAGGCGCGCAGCAGGGTGAAGCGCTGCCGGCGCTGGTGCAAGCCGCCAATCTGATGGCCGCGCACACGCGCTCCACCGATGTGGCCGCCCGCTGGGGCGACACTTCGCTGGCTGCGCTGTTCATAGAGACCACCGAGAGCGGCGCGCTGATGGTGTGCGGCAAGCTGGCCCGGCTCATGGCCGACGTCGGCGCCAAGGTGTCCTGGGGCCTGGCTGCCTTCGATGGCTTCTCTGCCGAGGATACGGCGCTGGCCGCCGAGAACCAGGCGCAGCACAACGCCCGGGCGGGGTTTGCCAGAGGGCGCTAGGTGCGGCTATTTTACTTCCACCACGTCCTGCCACACGTCATACCGTCCGGCCTGTACATCCTGTGCCAATTCGATATATTCCTTGAGCAGCGGCGCGCTCTGCGCCAGCGTTTCCATATGATCGGTGAGGGATTTTTCTCCCCGCAGATACGCGGATTCCGACGGAAATACAGCCTCTCCGTAGGCCAGCTCCGCCTGTATGGCCCGGTCCAGCCTTGTGCCCCGGCGGCGGTATGCCACGGCTCCGTAGGGGAGGGTGGAGGGATTGCCAGCGGAGAGTCCGTATTGCCGGGCAAAATTCAGCACCTGGTCATAGGCGGCGGGGTTGCTGCGCAAGGGGTGTGTCGTGGCAAAAGTCGCGCTGATGGGCAGCTGATAGAAGCCCTGCCAGGATGGGCTATCCAGCCATTCGTATTCGCCGCCGTGCAGCAGGCGGTAGTCCACGTCCTGCTGACCCAGCGTCAGCAGGCGGTTGTTGGCCTCGCCGGCGTGCATCCAGTCCAGCAGGATCACCATAGTCTCCGGCCGGGCGTAGGATTCATATTGAATTTGACCGGTGTACACGGGGCTGCAAACCGGCTCGTGCCCCGGCACTTTCAGCGGGGGCAGCACGGCGATGTCCGGCGTGTTGCCCAGCTCGTCCAACCGCATCTCCCGGCACAGCCATTGCCCGCGCTCCATGGCGCTCTGTTCCATGTCAGAGCTTCGTTCCAGGCTGAGCCAGCCTTGCTCCACCCACCGGCGCTGCTGCTGCAGCCATTCCAGGTGGTTCTCCGACGCGCGGAAGGGCTGCGGGCCATCGTCGGTCTGTGTGAGGACGTCGGTCTGTATGGCGTTGAACCAGCCTAGCGATGCGTTGAACCATGGTGCGGAAAGCACCGGGTGAAGCCCCTGCGCCTTGGCCTGCGCCAGCAGGAGCTCGAACTCCTCCGCCGTGGAGGGCATCTTCCAGCCGAAGCGATCCATGGCAGCTTGATTGAGCACGGCGGCAAAGCTCGATGTCCTCAGAATGGGTATGCTGAGCACTTTGCCCGCCACGGTGCAATATTGCCAATGGGGCTCGGGGATCAGCCGCCGCAGGTTGTGCCCATAGGTCGTCAGCGCGTCATCGAGCGGTAATGGCACCAGGGAGGTTGTGAACAGCTTGTCCTCCTCGCTCAGTGGTTCGCCATACCCTTTGGGCACCAGCACGCAGATTTCCGGCGGGTTGCCGGCGGCTGCCAGTTCTCTGAGCTTTTCCGCGGGCTCCATGACCGGCAGCGCGGTGAGCTCCATGCGTACGCCGGTCTGTTGTTGCAGCGCCAAGGATACAGCCTGAAGGATGCGCTCCTGGCGTACGATATCTTTGTCATCCAGCGTGCTCTTGCGGCTATTGAGCAGAAGCGTGACCTTGCCGAAATCCAGCGCTGCCGCCGGCGGTCGCACCTCCGGCAGGGCGGAGGCTCCGGAAACGGGTGATGCCGTGGACAAAACTGCGGCCGGCTCGCACCCGGTCAGCGGAATCAGCATAGCCAGCAGCACGGCTAAGAACGCACGTTTCATGATCGGCCTCCTGCCATAGAGGTATCTGGATATCACTATGATAACCGGCTCCGTTTCTCCGCGCAAACCCCATCAGGGTGCATGCCGCGCTTTGCGGTGCGCTGTACGCCTGTTTATGTTACAATTTCCCCATGTTTTTAAGAATCTGTTAAGAATGCTCCGCGCCCGCCCGTAAGATTTGGCCTGTATGCTGTGAGCCATGGGACAAAAAGGAGGCGGTTGCGCGGTGCTTCTGGTCAGGAGCGGGCAATGAAAATACTGGTGTGCGACGACGACCGTGACATCGTGGACGCCATCGCGGTGTACTTGAAGAACGACGGCTACGAGGTGGAGCGCGCCTATGACGGCGCTCAAGCGGTGCAGGCGGTGGCGGGCGGCGGCATATCGCTGGTGATACTGGACGTCATGATGCCGGTGATGGACGGCATGCGCGCCACGGTACGCCTGCGGGAGATGGGCAATGTGCCCATCTTGCTGCTGAGCGCCAAGAGCGAGGACACCGACAAGATACTGGGCCTGAACATGGGCGCCGATGACTATGTGACCAAGCCCTTCAACCCGCTGGAGCTGCTGGCGCGGGTGCGGTCCCAGCTGCGCCGCTACACGGCGCTGGGCAGCGCAGTAGAGCAGCGCAACGTGTTCCGCACCGGCGGTCTGGTTGTGGACGACGAGCGCAAGGAAGTGACCGTGGACGGTGAAACCGTGCGGCTGACGCCCATGGAATACGGTATCCTGCGGCTGCTCATCGAGAACGCTGGCCGCGTGTATTCCATCGAGCAGATTTTCAACCTAGTGTGGAACGAGCCGGCCATCAACGCCGACAACACCGTGGCCGTGCACATCCGCCGCATCCGCGAGAAGATCGAGATCAACCCCCGGGAGCCCCGCTACCTCAAGGTCGTGTGGGGCATCGGCTACAAGGTGGAAAAGATACCGTGAACGAGGAAGGAAGATCGTCATGCAGGAAACCATCATAGAGAGGAACGACGAGCCCCAAAACAGGAACAGCCGAAGGCTGCGCCACTCGGCGTGGTTCAAGCTGCTGGCCGTGCTGGTGGCGCTGGCCGGGGCGCTCAACGCGGCCTACGCGGCGCTGAACTTTGAGCAGATCAGCAAAGCCTTTGGCGCGGAGAATTACGAGTACAGCATGGAGTATCGATCCCAAATGCGCAATGTGCTGGACGACGCCATGTATGTGGGCTGGCAGTATCACACCGACGGCGATGCAAACGGCACATATGATCAGCAGGAGGACAGCATCCGCGGCCGCGCTGAGGAGAACCTGCGGGCGTTGCAGGCGCAATATGACCGGGACATCAGTTCGCTGCGTGAGAGCGAAAAACAGTATGCCGTGGAACCGACACCGACTCCCAACGCCGGAGGAACGGCTGCGCCGCAGCCCACGCCCACACTGAGCCCCGCCATGCTGGATCGCAAGCGGCAGCTGGAGCAGGACATCGCCGCTGAGAAGCAGAGCATGGAATGGGAACTGCAGAGGCTGCAGGAGACCAGAGCCGGCAACGACGCCCGGGCCGCCGCGGTCACCCGCGGGCTCAATGAACTGGACGGCATCCTATACGCGGTTGTGTCGCCCGACGGCTACGTGCTGACCAACACCGGTAAAAATGTCCGCTTTGATGAATTGTTTGCGCAATACCCCCACCGGTTGGTCATCGAAAACGGAAGAGCGCAGACCGATTTGTACTACGGGATTCCAAACATGCCCAAAGGCGCCTCGGCCTATGTGGCCATGGCCGATGAAAAGTTCGAAGCGCTGCAGAGTGCCTATCTGGCCAGCAGAACTGCCGGGATGCAATCCTTCATGCAGATGGCGCTGGGTGGGCTGGCGACGCTGGCGGGCCTGGCCTGGCTGCTCTACGCGGCCGGGCGCAGGCCCGCCAGCGCGGGCGTGGTGCTCATGGTTTCCGACCGCGTATATCTGGACATTCAACTGGCGCTGTATGCTGCGGTTTTTGGTTTCTGCTTCTATGGAGCGGTGAACATCGCCAACACATTGATGCTGGACCAGCGCAACACCACGGTGAACCGTGATATATTTCTGCTGGCCTACCAGGCTTTGGTGGCCATCGTCGTGCTGTTCGGCATTCTCTTGCTGACCTCCTTCGCCAAGCGGATTAAGCGCGGCGAGCTGCTGCGCCACACGCTGATCTTCGCCGTTCTGCGGCTGCTGTGGCGGGGGCTGCGCTGGGTTGCCCGCGGCCTGCGGGGGCTCGTGATGGGCATCAAGGCATCCACGCGGTTTGTGGGCATATTTCTGGGTTATGCGGCGTGCCTGGGTCTGCTGGCCAGCCTGTTTGGTTGGAACATGCGCTATGGCAGCGGCGGCTTTGGCTTCTTCCTGTTCGTACTGGGGCTTGCGACGACCGGCGTTATGCTGGCCTACATCCTGCACAAGACCGTCAGCTTTAAGAACCTGTCCGCAGCCGTGCGCCGCATTCAGGGCGGCGAGCTGGGCGCGCGGGTGCCCACCGGCGGCGGTCCGGAGTTCCGGGATCTGGCCGACAGCATCAACCACATCGCCGACGGCCTGAAAGCCGCCGTGGAGAGCGAGGTAAAGGCCGAGCGCATGCGCGCGGAGCTTGTGACTAACGTCAGTCACGACCTGAAAACACCGCTTACGTCCATCGTGACCTATGTGGACCTGCTCAAGACCGAGGGTCTGGCCTCGGAGAATGCGCCGCACTATCTGGACGTCATCGATCAGAAGGCCGCCCGGCTCAAGACGCTGACCGCCGATCTCTTCGAGGCTGTCAAGGCTTCCAGCGGTACAATGCCGGTGAACCTGGAGCGCGTGGACGCGGGCTCTTTGCTGGCACAGGGCCTGGGCGAGCTGTCCGACCGCATTGCCGCCGCCCGGCTGGATTTCAAGCTCCAACTGCCGAGCGACCGCCTGCTGCTGCGCGCCGATGGCCGCCTGCTGTGGCGCGTCATGGAAAACTTGCTGTCCAACGTGTTTAAATACGCGCTGCCGGGCTCCCGCGTGTATCTGTCCGCAGTCTGTGCGGGCAGCCGAGGTGTGCTCACGCTCAAGAACATCTCCGCCTATGAGCTCAACATCGCTCCGGAGGAGCTCACCGAGCGTTTCACCCGCGGTGACGCCGCCCGCCACAGCGAGGGCAGCGGCCTGGGCCTGGCCATCGCCCGAAGCCTTACCGAGCTGCAGGGCGGGGATTTTAGGATTGATATCGACGGGGACTTGTTCAAGGTGACGGTGTCCGTACCGCTGTGGGAGGAGTAGATAACAGGAGCTAGTTCTCTGGCTCCGTCGCCAGCTCTGGATTCTCCGCCTTTGCCTTGTTCACCGGCTCGCCTGCTTCCAGCATCGTGCGGCTCAGAAGCGGCAGCAGCGCGATACCCATGATGGCGATGCCGGTCCCGCGCAGCAGCCATTCGATGGGCGTCACGTCGGCCAGTGGGCCGAACAAAAGCATCCCGGCTGGCATGCTGACCGAGCCGATCATGCCCATCACACTGAAAATGCGCCCCAAATAGTTGCTCTCCACCCGCTCCTGCAGCAGCACATTGGAAGGCGTGTTGAACACCGGCATGCAAAGGCCGCACAGCGCCATGAAACCCAGATAGACCCAAAAGTTTGAGACCAGGCCCAGCGCCAGCGTCGTAAGGCCGATGGTCAGATTGGCCAGCACCATCGTGTGCATGCGGTTGCGGAATCCGCCCCAGGCCGCGATGAGCCCGCCGCCGGCCATCATACCGGCGGAGAAAGCCACTTCGATGGCCGTGAGCCGCCAGTAATCCGCGCCAAAGCTGCGGGTCACCTGCAATGGCGTAAGGAAAGCCGCCGGCGCCACCAGCACCATGAACGCCACGCTGATCAGGAAGAACAGCTTGATGTAGCGATGCCGGGCGATGTAGGCAAAGCCATCCCGCATATCGGCGAAGTAGCCGCCGGCTTGCTGGGTTTGTGCCTTCTCGTGCACGGGTATGGGGATGAACACCAGCAGGATGAGGATGGCTGCCGCCGCTGTGATTACGTCGATGAGCAGGATGAGCGGGAGGCTGGCGAAGGACAGCATCGCGCCGCTCACCATTGGGGAGACCAACGTCACCGTGGCCTGTATGCTGCTGCTGATGCCGGAGACACGGGTCAAGTGCTCCTGCGGCACAATCTGTGGCAGCACCGCGCTGATGGCCGGGCCGTGCACCGATGCGCCCAGCGCCCGCACAGCCATGAAGGCGAAGATGATCCACAGATCGTTGTACCCCAGCAGGGTGAGCACCATGAGCGCAAGGGTGGCCAACGCAATGCCGCCGTCGGCCAATATGATGAGCCGCTTGCGGGGATAGCGGTCTGCCCATACCCCGGCAAATGGCATCAGGAAAAACATCGGCAGGAAGCCGCAGAGGATGGCGATTGTCATCATCGAGCCGGATTGGGTACCCAGCGTGACATTCCACATCAGCGCGTACTGCACCATAGACGAGCCGAACCATGATATCATCTGCCCCACTAAGAACAGCACTACGGTTTTCTTCCAGTTCTGCATGGTCATCTCCTTTGGGTGGCGTTTGAACGATAAACTATATCATACTTTGGCTTGTACATCCAGCCCGCGTCTATATGATATAATCATGTAAAACCCATTCCGGAGGCCCATATGCCTTTTGCGACCCTCACCGCCGCCCAGCGCATCCAGACCTACCTGGACCGTATCGGTTATGCAGGCAGTACCGCTCCCACCGCACCCAACCTGGCCGCGCTGCAGCACGCCCACCTGAAGGCCGTGCCCTATGAGAACTTCGACATCCTGCGCGGCAAGCGGTTGTGCTATGACACGGAGACGCTGTTTGACAAGATTGTCACGGCCCGGAGAGGCGGCTATTGCTTCGAGCTCAACGGCCTGTTCGGCTGGCTGCTGCGGCAGTTGGGCTACCCTGTGACCGACTGGTTTGCCCGCTATCTGCGAGACGAACCCACCTTGCCCGCCCGGCGGCACCGGGTGCTGCGGGTGGAGGCCGGCGGCGAGGTGTGGGTGGCAGACGTAGGTGTGGGCGGCGTGGTGCCGCGGTTCCCGCTGCGCCTCGTGGAGGGGGTGGAGCAACCCCAGGATGCAGGGGCGAGCAGCACCCGTAGGGTGCGGCCAGCCCAGGGCCTGGAGTGCTACCGCTTGGTGCGCGACGAAATGCTTGGTTGGGTCGTGCAGGAGTGGCGGCACGGCGCGTGGTCGGCCTATTTCAGCTTCACCGAGGAGCCCCAGATGGAGATCGACTTCTCGATGCCCAGCTTCTATTGTGAATACGCGCCGGAGAGCCCCTTCAACAAGGAACCCATCGCCGCTATTCTGGCTGCGGACGGCCGAAAGACGCTGGACGGCGACACGCTCAAGGTGTTCTCGCCCGACGGCGTGGCTGTGACGCAGGTGCAGGGGCCAGCCTTTGATGCGGCGCTAAAGGAGCACTTTGGAATCGTTTTGGATTGATGCAATCGGCGACGGACAGCCGCCGCAATCTTCTTGACAACTTGGCTGAAAAGCACTATTTTATATTAGCACTCTCTTATTGAGAGTGCTAATCTTATGAAAAACGATGTGGAGGCTGTATGAGTACCGAAAGAGGAAACATCTCCATCCATACGGAGAATATCTTCCCGATCATCAAGAAATGGCTGTACTCCGAGAAGGACATCTTCATCCGCGAGCTCGTGAGCAACGCCAACGACGCCATCGTAAAGCTGCAGAAGCTGGGCAGCCTGGGTGAGGCGCAGCTGGGTGAAGAGGAGAAACTGTCCGTCACCGTGACCGTGGACAAGGACGCCGGCACCATCGCCATAGAGGACGGCGGCATCGGCATGACCGAGGACGAGGTGCGCAAGTACATCAACCAGATCGCCTTCTCCGGCGCCAAGGAATTCCTGGAAAAGTACAAGGACAAGGGCGAGGACGCTCAGATCATCGGCCACTTCGGCCTGGGGTTCTATTCGGCCTTTATGGTCAGCTCCCGCGTGCAGATCGACACCTTGAGCTGGCAGCCGGGCGCCCAGGCCGTGCGCTGGAGCAGCGACGGCGGCACCGAATATGAGATCGGGCTTTCGGAGCGCACCGCCCGCGGCACCACCGTAACGCTGACGTTGGCTGAGGATTCCAAGGAATACCTGGATCGCTTCAAGCTGCGCGAGGCGCTCATCAAGTATTTCCGCTTTCTGCCCTTTGAGCTGTATCTTGTGGACGCCGCGGCGGACCGCAAGAAAGCCGCGGAGAAGAAGGAAGATGATGCCGAGGCACCGGCTCTCCAACCCATCAACGACACCGCGCCGCTGTGGCTCAAGGCCCCCAAGGATTGCACCGATGAGGAATACAAGAAGTTCTACCGCGAGGTTTTCAGCGAATACAACGAGCCGTTGTTCTGGGTGCACCTGAACATCGATTACCCGTTCCAGCTCAAGGGCATTCTGTACTTCCCGCACCTCAAGCACGAGTTTGAAACCGCCGAGGGGCAGGTCAAGCTGTACTGCAACCGCGTGTTCATAGCCGACAACATCAAGGAGGTCATCCCCGAATACCTGCTGCTGCTCAAGGGCTGCATCGATTGCCCGGATCTGCCGCTCAATGTCAGCCGCAGCTTCCTGCAGAACGACGGCACCATCAAGAAGCTCAGCGCCCACATCACAAAGAAGGTGTCCGACAAGCTGCTGAGCCTCTTTGAGACCGACCGTGAGCTGTACTGCAAGTATTGGGACTCCATCAACCCCTTCATCAAGTACGGCTGCATGCGCGATGAAAAGTTCTATGAGCGCATCGGCGACGCCGTCGTGTTCAAGACCATCAACGACGACTACAAGACTGTCAAGGAATACCTGGACGAGTTCGCCCGCGCCGTGGAGGAGGAAGAGGAGGACTGGTCCGAGGAGGATAAGGACGTCAAAAAGACCCGTGTGCAGCGCAAGATCGTGTATTATGTCAGCGATCCCAAGCAGCAGGCGCAGTATGTGTCCATGTTCAAAAGCCATGGCCTCAATGCTGTGCTGCTCAATACAATGATCGACAATCACTTCATCACGTTCCTGGAGAGCAAGCTGCGGGATACGCGCTTCAAGCGCATCGACAGCGACCTTAGCGAGGCCGTGGTGAAGGGCGACCACGCGCTGGCCCCGGAGCAGGCCCAGGCGCTGGAGAAGGCCATCCATACTGTGGATGAGCGCATCAAGACCCGTTTTGAATCCATGGGGGAGGACGCCGCGCCGGCCATCGTTCTGCTGAGCGAGGAGAGCCGCCGCATGCAGGAGATGAGCCGCATGTTCGGCGGTATGGACATGGGCGCTTTCCCGGCGGAGGAGACGCTGGTGCTAAACGCCAGCCACCCGCTGGTGCAGGCGGCCGCGGCCATGGCCGCCGACGAGGCCCGCGCCGAAGACGCGGCGCTGCTGGCCGCGCAGATCCATGACCTGGCCATGCTGGCCCACCGCCCGCTGGAGCCCGACGCGCTGGCGGCCTTCGTCCAAAGAAGTGTGAAGGTGTTGCAGAGGATATAGCGAATACCTTGAATGGCAGACGAAACCCTGCCCTCAACGGATGTATAGCCCTGAGACCGGGGGATTTTTCGCGCCCTTGGGCGCGACCAAAGGGCTTTCCGATCGCCCTTTGGAAACCTTCGGCCCCAATCGTTGTGGAGAGGGTTGCCATGGCTCCAAAGCAAAAAGGAGGCTTATCAATGATCAACGCCAAGGACATTTCCGCTCCGGTCTTGACCCTGTCTTCCGGCCGCTTGAAGGTGGAAATCGCCACGCCCGGCGGCAGCGTGCAGCGGGGCACCCGCTTTGACGTGACCGGCCATGTGGCACAGGTGACGCTGGACGGCAAGCACACCTTCTGCGTCGTGGAAAACTTCAACGACAGCCGAGACACCGGCGGCCTGGGCCTCTGCAACGAGTTCGTGGGCAGCGGCCACCCCGCCGAAGGCGCGCTGAAGGCCGGCGATACGTTCCCCAAGTTGGGTGTCGGCATTGTGGAATTTACTGGCCGCGGCGAAGGCGCTGCGATGGAGCGCATTGTTCGCCAGCCCTGTCCGGTCTTCGTGGAAGGCGCCGGAGCTGACGGTACAGCAGCTGGTGATACGCTGGTTTTCCTGACCGAACCGGTGGAATGTGACGGCATCGCCATGCGGCTGCGCAAGACGCTGACGGTGCTCGCCGACACGCTGACCATCGCCTACGAGATGGAGAACGCCGGCGAGGCGCCGATCACAAGCCGGGAATACAACCACAATTTCGTGCAGATCGACGGCCATGAGGTGGGGCCGGATTACGAGCTGACCTTCTCCCACCCGGTGGAGGTGTATCCCACGGAGCTGATCAGCGACCTGATCATCGAGGGCGGCACCGTGCGCTGGGCCCGGGTGCCAAAGCAAGCGTTCTTCTGCCTGCCCCGGGGTTTCGGCGGGGAAAAGGGCCACACCTGGCAAATCGTGCATGAGCCCAGCGGCGTGGGCCTGCGGGAGATCGACGACTTCGCCGTGGAGCACATCGCCCTGTGGGGCAAGAGCCATGTCGTGAGCCCCGAGGTGTTCATAGAGGTGGCGCTGAAACCCGGGGAGACGGCCCGATGGGCAAGGAAGTACGAGTTCTTCGCAAAATAGCAATACAAAACGGCGGCTGTCTGATAGGCAGCCGCCGCGTTTTTGCTATGGGAAGGTGGTGGAGGCCGCTTTGACCCCTTGGAACAATAGGCCCGCCGCAGTGCTTCCCCGCAGCGATTCTAGTCTTCTTCCGCTGTGGCGCCGGCGGTAGGAGAGGCGCTGGCAGATGGGGAAGCGCTGGCACTGCCGGCGCCGTCTGGCGGCTCGATCTCATAGACGAACTGGCCGGTCAGCGCCGGGTAGTTGTCCACGGTACCGATGACATCGCCGAACACCTTGTAATATTGGTCTGCCTTGAGACCTTTCTCCTTGGTGTATTCCAACACGAGAACCTGCGGGCTGGCCTTGGTGCCGATGTTGAACAGATAGTAGTCGCTGTCTTCGTTTTCCAGCTTCTGCTGCACGTAACCCTGGAAAAGGTATACGCGTCCAATGATGTTATCGGCGGCGGAAGACACGTAGGCGTAGTCCATGACCTGCGCCTTCTTCGTGTAGTTTTCCAGCGTGGCACGGTGGGTCACGCAGTGCACCATGGAGGAACTGACGCCGTTGGCGGCGGTGGCGGTGATGCGGATGCGGTTCATGCCCCAGCGTTGCAGCGACGCGGTGAAGCTGAAATTGCCGGTAGCTGGGTCCATCTCAATCTTGGAATCGCCGGCCAGCGGCGCGTCGGTCGTGATCGTGGCGCCGGGGTTTGTTGTGCCCTTTATCTCGATGGTGGCGTCTTCGGTGGACGTATCGGAGTTTCCATCCAGCGTGATGGGCACGTCCATCTTGGGCCGTGTGATCTTAAGCTTGAAGTTGTTCTTGCGATAGGTCTTGGTCTCCACCGATATAACGATTTCGTTGACGCCAATGGCCTCCAGCGGCACGTAGCAGCTGACATATCCCTGCTTGTCCACTTGGTCGGTGCGGTTGTCCTTTCCGATGATGACGCGGCTGCCCGGCGTCACCTTGACCTTGACCAGCACGCGGTCCTCCTCGGTGGGCGTTGTCTGGTCCTTGGGTAGAATCACCTTCAGCGGCGAGAGCGGCACTTTGATGTCGTAGGGCCGTATGAGCACTTTGCGCTCTTCACCGGTGGTGGAAAATATCGTGGCTTCCAACTGCACGGTGACCTTGTCCTGATCCACCGACAGGTCCGAGGGAATAAAGCTCTGATCGTCCAGCAAAAGCTCGGCCTTGCCATCCCGTATTGTCAGCGACCGGCGGGGGTTGCTCAGTAGCACCTGCTCGCCATCCTTGCCGTAGAAGGTGATCTTGTGCCAAACGTTGCCGTCGACGAGTTCTATTTCCACCCGCGGTTCCTGGGCGGGGGCCACGCCGTTGCGGTCGGCAAACCATTGGCTCACCGCGCCCACGCCCCATTTGTAGCCGGTGAACAGGCCGTAGGCCACCGCTGCCGAAAGCACCGTGATAACCACGGCCATCACGGCAAAGCGCCGCCAATTGACCTGATAACGGCTTCGGGTGACCCGCGAGCGCTTGGCGCGCGGCGGCACGACGACCTCGATTTCCCGGCCGTCGCTTACATCCCGCAGTTTTTTGCGGTTGTCGGGCAGCGGCACGCCGCGGCGTTTCAGATCCGCTGCCACGTGCACATCGCCCTCTTCGTCGTTTAGCACCACGAAGTCTTTGCTGTTTTCATAATCGGCGGGGCGACGCCCGGCGTTGGCCCAAAAGGGTGGCGGTTGGGTCGCATTCTTCTGGCCTTGGGGGCTGAACCACATGGCGTTGGCGGTGCCGCGGGGCGTGACACCACCTTCGGTCAGCGTCGCTCCGCAGCGATAACAGGCTTTGTTGGAAGTTTTATTTTCTGTGCCGCAAGTCGGGCATTTCATTTTGAGCTCCTGAACGGGTCGGGTGTATATGATAGGTCATTATACCATACGGGAACAGTCTTGGCGAATCGCCCCGACGCTTGTAATTCCTGGTTGGCCGTTATATAGTGATAGTGTATCCTCGGGTGATTTATACAAACAGGAGGTCTCTCATGGCCGATCAT
>JAEZSC010000176.1 GCA_023422005.1 Bacillota bacterium
CTGTAAACCTGTCCGCTGGTGTTTCGCAGCAGCGCATGAATACCACTCGGCAGGTTGACGGTGTACGTGCCATGATCAGCAATATTGCTACAGTAGGTTTGAAACCATCCTGTTTCCTGGCGTTTGGTGTTCTGGTTCCAGAACGCTTCCTCACGTTCGGGCACAATGGACCAGCTGGCTTCCCAGTTATTGGGATTCTGAAAGCTGAGGGTGTTTACCAGATTTGCGACGACCGGATCTGTCATATAGTAATCGGTATAAGCGCCGATGCCTGCAATGACACGGATGGCCGCCCATGTCTGAACATAATACTCACCGTTCTGACCATCGTGGAAGCCGTGCCACATGACGTTTCGGATGCGCCAGCTCTGCACGTTCCAGCTTTCCCGGTTGTAGGTGACCAGACCATTGGGGCCGACAACTTCTGATGGAATGTTGAGTGATGGATCGGCACAGTAGGCGATCTGATCCACGCCGTTATCGGATATTCGGATAATGGGTGTCGTGGTGGTAATAATGTCCGTTCCATCGGGGCTGGCAAAGTCTGAACTGTAGATGACCCCATCATCCCAGCCTGCGGCACGCTGAAATTTTTTGTTGTAGGGTTCATCTCCAAAGCTTCGGCTTGCCAATGTCCTGAGACTGGTGGAACAGCTTACCGTTCCGCCGGTTGCGATTTCCCCAAGAATGTAGTTGCCGGAAGCATCCCTCTTTCCGGTATCCTCGGTGGCGGTAATGCCATTTGCATCCAGAATCGCCTGTTCCCCGGAATCAAGATCGGGACTTTTTTTCTTGGTATCCTCTGTCTCTCCGGTGGATGCCGGATCGGTTTGAGAGGACTGCTCTGTAACCGCTGGTGAATTTTCCGTCTCTGTGTTTGCCAAAACCTCTGCTTTGAAGCCGCAGCTATAAAATAGCATCAGCAGGGCCATGAGCAAAACGGCAGCCTGTTTAAATCGGTGTGTCATGCTGCTTCCTCCTTTTAGAATTTCGTTTTTTCACGTTTGAACCTCCTTTTTAAAAATATCTATCTCAACCGCCGTATGGCGTTTGTTTTCTGTTTTGGGCAAAGAAAAAGCAGCTTTCAATTGGGATTGATAAGCTGCTTTCAGCGGCATGGCCGCCATGCTCTATTCGATTTTTTGTGTTCTTGATTTTTTCTAAATGTGACAAGTTCCTGATTCCAGTCTTTTTGTCCCGGTAAATCTGCGATGAATTGTTTTGAAGTTATGAATCGGTCTGGAAAAGCTTCCATGATTTCCTGCGTGGCACTCTTAATAAAATCCTGACCGGGACGGTTCCCGTATTCATTGACCGGGTCATTATCCACGCCAAACACAATTTGAAGGATTTCGCGGTGTGTTGTCAGGTAATGCAGGATGGGAAGATATTTCAGGCCGTTGCAGGAAAGACAGTGATCTTGGCGATTCTCGAAGTAAAGCGGATTGCGTATATTTTTGAGTGTCTTATAGGAAAGTAAGTCGATGGGCGATTCAAAGATAAAAAGCCGCGGATTGGCTCCGGGTAAAGTAAAGCCATATTCGGCCCGGCTCCCTTCCACAAGCATCTTAAATGGGGCATATTCGTTGCTGCCACGCAGGAAAGCAGACGCGGGTTCTCCGCAATCGTCATACCCTACAAACACGCAATTGCAGCGTTCATCCTGATAGATAAGCTTCTGATCAACACAGTATTGAACGACCTTTGAATCAAGCTTGCGGGTTTTTAACAGATAGGCAAAGAGATTGCGGTAACTTTTGGCTTTGGGCGGCAGACAAAAAGGCTTTGACGGCGGTGGCTCCGGCCGTGTGGCGGACATCTGTACGGGTGGGGCGTGATGGCTGAAATCCAGCAGCTCTTGAACGGCTTCTTTCCAACTGCAAGCATTGAGCCAGGCAACAAACTGAATAACATACCCACCCTGACCGGATGCAAAGTCTTTCCATTTACGCCCGTCGGGCGTTACGTCAAGACCGTTCCACCCTTTTACCTTCACCCGGCGGTTGCTGCGTTTTAAATCAAGGCCGCGGTACTCCATATAGTCTATAATATTAATTGTATTTACATAATCTATTTCATCATCGGTGAACCTCTTTTTCATTATTTATCTCCTTAATTTGGGTACAAAAAAAGGCAGATTAACAATGTGATTTTTGTGTTAATCTGCCATATTCATCTTTTCTTTTGATAAATGTCATTTTATTAATTTACTGATGCTCTAAAAGTCACAATATAACGCATTATGTATTTTCCTTTCTTAAAATATTTTGTGACTTTAGACTTCATCCGCTGTTTTTCGCTGTTAATCCGCTGTTAATAAACAGCCCTCATCTGCCTTTTTTGTCTAGTATTTTCCACTTTTTCTATTAAACCAATTAGGCGTTTATTCCGTTTTTTTGTATAAAAAAACTGGCTTTCAGAATCTCTGAAACCCAGTGTTTATGCGGTGTGGCGGAGAAGGTGGGATTTGAACCCACGCACCGCGTTAACGGCCTATACCCTTAGCAGGGGCACCTCTTATAGCCACTTGAGTACTTCTCCACATTTCATTTTATTATAAAAAACATTGTTGGAACATGCTGATAAAACATCCCAGAGCTACTTACTACCCACCTTCCAGATGGGTCAACCTATCCTGTTTCCTCTGTTCATTCTTTTCAAACAAAC
>JAEZSC010000009.1 GCA_023422005.1 Bacillota bacterium
AAAGCCCTTTGGTCGCGCCTAGGGGCGCGAAATCCTGCCCATACCTTTCCACTATGCAAGAACTACAAAGGAGAGGTCTCATGAAAACATTGAACGTCGGTCTGGTTGGTTATAAGTTCATGGGCAAGGCCCACAGCAACGCCTTCGCCCGGCTGGGTATGTTCTTCGATCTGGATGCCGATGTGCGCCGAAAGGTGCTGTGCGGCCGAGACGCTGCCGGCGTGGAGCAAGCCCGGCAGAAGCTGGGCTGGGAGAGCACCGAGACGGATTACCGCGCGCTCGTGCAGCGCCCGGACATCGACATCGTGGACGTGGTGACGCCCAGCGACTTTCATAAGGATATCGTCATGGCCGCCATCGCCAATGGCAAGCACGTGTTTTGCGAGAAGCCGCTGGCTCTCAACCTGGCCGACGCCCGCGAGATGCTTTCTGCTGCCCGTTCCGCCGGCGTGCGCCACCAGATCGGCTTCAACTACCGCTTCGCCCCGGCGGTGCTGCTGGCCAAACAGCTCATCGATGAGGGTAAGCTGGGCACGATTTTCCATTTCCGCGGCCTCTATCTGCAGGATTGGATCATCGACCCCATGTTCCCCATGGTGTGGCGGCTCAACCGAGACATCTGCGGCTCCGGCTCCCTGGGTGATCTGGGCGCCCATGTCATCGATCTGGCCCATTTCCTCGTGGGCTCCATCAAGACCGTAACAGGCATGAGCAAGACCTTTGTAAAGCAGCGGCCTGTGGTGGAGAGCATGACCGGCCTTTCCGGCACGGCAGCCGCCGACGCTCCCATGGCCGACGTGACCGTGGACGACGTCACAAGCTTCTGCTGTGAGTTCAATAACGGCGCCATGGGTACCTTCGAAGCCACGCGCTTCGCCCAGGGCAACAAGAACGCCCTGAGCTTTGAGATCAACGGCTCCAAGGGCGCTGTGCGCTTCTTTGTGGAGCGCGTCAACGAGCTGCAGTTCTATGACGCCACGGCGCCGGCGGGCCAGCAGGGCTTTGCCGTGATACAGGCCACCGAGGGCGGCCATCCCTTCGGGGCCAACTGGTGGCCCACCGGCCATGTGCTGGGCTATGAGCACACCTTCGTGCACGAGATGGTGAGCTTTGTGCAGGCCATCACAAAGGGCGAAGACGCTGTACCGGGCTTTGAGGCCGGTGTGGCCGCCGCCCAGGTCATGGACGCGGTTGATCTTTCCATTGAGCGCCGAGCGTGGGTGGATGTGGCTGCTTTGTAAATACCGATCGCGCTTTAATGTGAGAAACGGTAAAATATTGTGAATCATTCACATCCACCTTGTGAGTGAGCGATATGTCCGATATAATGCTTTGTGGAAGTGATGTTATGACCGATGACAGACGCAGGACCATAGAGCAGATCGTGTCCACCAAGGGGGAGACCTTTCTCTCCGAGCTGGAGGAATTGTTTCCTGCCATCTCGTCTATGACGTTGCGCCGCGACCTGATCTATCTGGAAAAGATGGGCATCGTGCGGCGCACCCGGGGCGGTGCGATCTCGGTGTCGCGGGTCAACAAGCCCTATGAGGACACCTTCTCCCGCCGGGCGCAGCGAGACGTTGTGGCCAAGCGGGCCATCTGCCGCGCGGCGATGAAGCTCTTTGCGCCGGACAGCACCGTATTCATCGATTCCGGCAGTACGCTCATGCATTTTGCCCAGATGATTCCGGACGAGACCTGTCTGATCGTGACGGCAGGTCCCAACATCGCTCTGGAGCTTGCGAGCAAGACCAAGCCCGATGTGCTGCTGCTGGGCGGGCGCATGCGCCGCAACACGCTATCGGTCAGCGGCCATTGGGCGCTGGAGGCGCTGGAGCAACTCAACATCGACACGGCCTTTATGGGTACCAGCGGTTTTTCGCTGGACACGGGCTTTACGTCCGGTTCGCTGGAAGAGTGCGAACTCAAGCGGGAGGTACTATCCCGCGCTAAGACAAAGGTCATGATGATGGACCGAACAAAGTCCAGCCGTGTGCTGCCCTTCACCTTCGCGCACATGGAAGACATCGATTATTTGATCAGCGACATGGAGACCACAGCAGATTTGCACCGGTTGGCCGAGGAGAAAAACGTTAAAATTATCACCAGTGGGGGAGAATAACACCATGAAGACACGTGCGGTCAGGATGTACGGCAAGGAAGACCTCAGGCTGGAAGAGTTTGATCTTCCGGAAATCAAAGAGGATGAGATTCTCGCGGAAATCGTCAGCGACAGCATTTGCATGTCATCCTGGAAGGCAGCGGAGCAGGGCACCGAGCACAAGCGTGTGCCCAAGGACATCGCCGAGCGCCCGGTCATCATCGGGCATGAGTTCTGCGGCAGGCTGCTGCAGGTGGGCGCCAAGTGGGCTCACAAGTTCCGCCCCGGCCAAAAGTTTGCCATTCAGCCGGCGCTCAACTACAAGGGCTCGTTGTTTTCTCCCGGCTACTCTTATCAATACATCGGCGGCGCGGCGACCCATATCGTGATTCCCAACGAGGTTATGGAGATGGGCTGCCTGCTCGATTATAACGGCGACGCCTTCTACTTTGGCTCCGTGGCCGAGCCCATGAGCTGCATCGTGGGTACCTACCACGCCATGTACCACACCGAGAACGGAAAATACGAACACAAGATGGGCATCGTGGAGGGCGGCAACATGGCCATACTGGCCGGCGCGGGCCCCATGGGCATGGGCGCGCTGGACTACGCCGTTCACAATGACCGCAAGCCCGGCCTGCTGGTCGTCACCGACATCGACGACGCCCGGCTGAACCGCACTGCCTCCATTTATACACCCGAGGAAGCCGCAAAGCATGGCGTCAAGCTGGTGTACCTGAACACCGCGGAGAACGCCGTGGAGAAGCTTATGGCCCTGACCGGCGGCAAGGGGTACGACGATGTGCTGGTCATGGCGCCGGTGCGCCCGGTTGTGGAGCAGGGAGACGCGATACTGGGCCGTGACGGCTGCCTGAACTTCTTCGCCGGCCCGGCAGACCCCAAGTTCTCGGCGACATTCAACTTCTACAACGTGCACTACAGCACAACCCACGTGGTGGGCACCTCCGGCGGTAACACCGATGACCTCGTCGAGAGCATCGATATGATGAGCAAGGGGCTCATCAATCCGTCCTCCATGATCACCCACATCGGCGGCCTGAACGCCGTGGTGGCCACTACGCTGAACCTGCCCAAGATTCCCGGCGGTAAGAAGCTCATCTACACGCACCTGGACCTGCCCCTGACCGCCATCGACGATTTTGAGGCGCTGGGCCAGGCCGACCCGATGTTCGCAGATTTGGCGGCCATCGTGAAGGAAGCCGGCGGGCTGTGGTGTGCCAAGGCTGAGCATTATCTGCTGGAATACGGAAAGAAGCTGGCATAAATGCGCAAACCTCTGGTCTTCCTGCTGATCATCCTGTTGCCTCTGGTGCTTTCGGCCTGCGGTCTGGCGGCTGACGGCCGCAATTTGGAACTTAGGCAGAACGGCCAGACGGTCATACGCGTGGGCTTGGACGGCTTCCTTCTGGACGGAAACGTGACCGGCCTGACATTGGGGTCTGATGGCCTAAAGATCGATTATCCCAACGGCAGCCTGAACTGGGATGCCGACGGTTTGAACATCAACCACGCCGAGGGCAACATCCACGTGGATGGTTCGCAACTGCGCATCGTCGGCAAGGACGGCAAGGAGCAGACGCTGGGGACCGACGGCGATGGCGCGGAATTCCGCACCGAAGCCGGCGTGCTCGTGCAGACGGGGGAGAAGGCCACGATGCCCGAAGCCTACCCCGCCGAAAAGCTGGCGCTGATGGATGGCTTTACGCTGAACGCCTCCGCCGACCTTGGCAAGGTCGTCGTCGTGTCGGGCTTTGTCAAAGACACGAAGCGAGAGGACGTGCTCGAACACTATCGAGATCTGTTGGTGGACAGTGACAGCTTCCGCCAGGACAAGAAGGGCGGCAACACATTGCTGCGGGCGCGGTTGAAGGACACCGACTTCACGATATTCGTCAGCGCCGCCGCCAACGGCCGCGACACCAATCTGAGCATCGTAGCGGGGGAGTAGCTTGGTTTCGATGACTCTGGGTTCCGTAACATTTACGCTGAAGGAGAAGTTTGACTTCTCCTTTTTGCCGTCCTATGGACAGCCCTTCGCCGTGTTCGACGACCAGGATTCCGGCAACCTGTGTATGGGCGTGCAGGGCGAACAGGGGAAGCTTTTTCTCAAGATCGCCGGCGCGGCCACGGTGCGCAGCCAGGTCACCGGGCAGCAGGCTGTGGAACGCCTGCGCGCCAATGTACCCATTTACCGCGACTTGTGCCACCCGGCGCTCATCGAGCTGATGGAGGAGCGGCCCGTTCCCGGCGGCCATGTGCTGGTGTTCCCGTGGTTCGGCGGTGTGTGCATGGGCAGGCAATACCCGGCCCATACGCTGTTCGGCCCCTTGCCCTTTGAGGAAAAACTCGGCATACTCGATACGATACTGGAGTTCCACGGGCATGTGCACCGCAACGGCTATGTGGCCATAGACTTCTATGACGGCAGCGTGATGTATGATCTGGTATCCCGCCGAACGATGATCTGCGACATCGAATTCTACAGCAAGAAGCCCTATATCAACGCCATGGGCCGGCTGTGGGGCTCCAGCCGCTTCATGTCGCCGGAGGAGTTCCAGATGGGCGCGGCCATCGACGAGCGCTCCAACGTCTTTTGCATGGGCGCCATGGCATTCCACCTGTTCGGCGGCGGGGCGGACCGCTCCGCGCAGCGATGGGCGGCTTCCCGGGAACTGTTCGCGGTGGCGGCCAAGGCCACTTCGCCCGACCCAGCATTGCGCTATGCGACCATCGCCCAACTGCGGGAGGAGTGGAACCGCGCGCTCCGAGGTGCCTGACCCTCAGGCAGGTTGCTCATTTTTACTTTTTGGCTGTATGATTGTGACTCCGGCAACAGACGGTTCTTTGTGAAGCTTGGTATATTTATACTGTTTCCACCTTCAAGGATAGATTAATCAATCCTTGAAGCCCGCCGCTCTGCGGCGAAAGCCGCAGCGGCAAGCGGAGCTTGCCGACTTAAACATTTCCATGTTTTAAATGCGGGACAGTATTATCAAAGAAACCTATTGCAATTGATCGGAGATCCGTTATAATATTGTTAAAGTCAAAGAAGGTCAAAGATTTAATGAGGTGATGACTGTGTCCATGCTGTCCGACAACATTGAGGCCTTTATCAAGGCACTCTTTGAGGATATGCAGCAAATCGATGTGCGCCGAAACGAACTGGCCGAATATTTCCGCTGTGCACCGTCACAGATTAACTACGTACTGGCCACGCGCTTTTCCGCCGACAAGGGTTATTACATAGAGAGCCGGCGCGGTGGCGGTGGATATATCCGAATCGTCCGCATAGATATGGACGATGGAGACTATCTGATGCGCCTGGCCACCCAGGGCATTGGCGAGGAACTAAGCGAGACCGACGCCCGGCGCATCGTGGAATGCCTGATCGACCGCGGCGCCGTGAACAAGCGCGAGGCGCTGCTGCTGGACGCTGCCATTTCTTCCCAGGCCATCGCAGCGCCCATGGCCATCAAGGGCCGGCTGCGGGCCGGCATTCTCAAGAGCATGATCATCGCGCTGCTGCGCGGGGAGGCAGAACAACATGATGTGTGACCGCTGTGGGCAACATCCCGCATCAATTTTTCTAACCAAAGTCGTCAACGGCCAGAAGACCGAGATGCACCTGTGCAAGCAGTGCGCCCAGCAGGACGACGGCGAATTTTTTCAAAATCTTTCCGTGGTCAACATCCTGGCGGGTTTGACCGGCGGCAACGCCCGTGCGCCCCGGGAGGAGCAGCCCACGCTGAGCTGCCCCAACTGCGGTTTCGATCTGGAGCGCTTTCGCCGTGAGGGTCGTTTGGGGTGCGAGCATTGCTATGAGCATTTCGCCCAGGTGTTGCAGCCGATGATGCGTAAAATTCACGGCAGCCTGCAGCACACCGGCAAGCGGCCGGGCACGCCCGCCAAGGCGCCCGCCCGGCGCAGCAGTCCCGCCGCCACGCGCAAAGCACGTCTGGACGAACTGCGCCAGGCATTGAGCGCCGCTGTGAAGGCCGAGGAATATGAGCGCGCCGCGGGTATCCGCGACGAGATCCGCGCACTGGAGACGGTGGAAGGGAGCGTGGGCAAATGAGCGTGTGGGACATCAACGGGCCGGGCAGCGACATCGTCGTGAGTTCCCGCGTGCGCCTGGCGCGCAATGTGGCAGGCATGCCTTTTCCGGCTGCGATGACTGCTCAACAGGGCGACACCATCGCCCAGAGCCTCGTAAACGCCGTGCGGGGAGTGGAGGATTTCAACAGCTGCAAATACATTCAACTGCGCCTGATCGACGAAACCAACCGGCTGGAGCTGGTGGAGCGCCACCTGGCCAGCCGCGATCTGCTGAGCAACCCCGATGTCAGCGCTGTGCTGCTGAGCTGTGACGAGACCATAGCTCTGATGATCAATGAGGAGGACCACCTGCGCATTCAGGGCTTGCTGCCCGGCTGCCAGATAGAGGAAGCTGCCCGCAAGGCGCTGGACGCCGAGGCGGCGCTGGAGAAGCGTGTGCCCTTCGCCTTCGACGCGACGCTGGGCTACCTGACCAGCTGCCCCACCAACGTGGGCACGGGTATGCGGGCTTCGGTCATGATGCATCTGCCGGCGCTCAAGCACATCGGCATGCTCAAGGTGCTCATCGATTCGGTCGTGAAAGCCGGGCTGGCCGTACGTGGCATCTATGGAGAGGGTTCCGAGGCACTGGGCGACATGTACCAGATCTCGAATCAGATCACACTGGGCTTGAGCGAAGAAGACATCACCAGCACCATGAAGACGGTGTGCGAGCAGATCATGGAGAAGGAGCGCGTGAGCCGGGACATCCTGCTGCGCACCAAGCGCCTGGAGGTGGAGGATAAGCTGTTCCGATCCTGGGGTGTGCTGCGCCACGCCCGCCGCCTGAGCGCCAACGAATTCATGGAGCTGCTGAGCGATGTGCGCCTGGCCGTAAGCCTGGGCTTCATCACCGAGGTGAGCCAGACCGACCTAAACCGCCTGATGATCGCTGTGCAGCCGGCTTCGCTGCAGCGCCACGCCGGGCGGGATCTGGCCGCCGAGGAGCGCGACATCATCCGCGCCAATTACATTCGTACCGCATTGAACAAAGGATAAATCGATATCATACGACGGAGGGATGCTATATGTCATTTCAGGGAAGATTCACCGAAAACGCCCGCAAGGCGCTGGGCTTGGCCCAGGAGGAGGCCAAGGCTCTGGGCCATAACTACGTAGGCACCGAGCATCTGCTGCTGGGCATCATCGCCGTGGAGGAAAGCACGGCTTCCGAGGTGCTGGCGGACATGAACGTGAGCGCCGACGGCGTTCGCGAGAACGTGGAGCGGCTGGTGGGCAAGGGCGACTTCAACTTCACCGAAGCCTTCGGCTACACGCCGCGCACCAAGAACGTCATCGAGTACAGCCTCATGGAGGCCAAGGCCCTGGGCCACAACTATGTGGGCACCGAACACCTGCTGCTGGCGCTGATCCGCGAACGGGCCAGCGTGGCCGCCCGCATCCTGATAGACATGGGCGCGGACCTCAAGACGCTGCGGGAGCGGCTGATCGGTGGCATGCGCGAGGAAGGCGGCAGCGCCAAGCCCAGCGCCCCCGGCGGCAAGACGCCCAAGCTGGATAAGTTCGGCCGCGACCTGACCCAGGCCGCCCGCGACGGCGAGCTGGACCCGGTCATTGGCCGCCAGAAGGAAATCGAGCGCGTGATCCAGATTCTGAGCCGCCGCACCAAGAACAACCCCGTGCTCATCGGCGAGCCCGGCGTGGGCAAGACCGCCATCGCCGAAGGGCTGGCCCAGCGCATCGTGGATGGGCGCATCCCCGAGCTGCTGCGCGACCGCCGCGTCGTCACGCTGGATCTGTCCGGCATGCTGGCCGGCACCAAGTACCGCGGCGACTTTGAGCAGCGATTGAAGGACGCCATGGACGAGGTCCTTAAGGCCGGTAACATTATCTTGTTCATCGATGAGATGCACACGATCATCGGCGCCGGCGCCGCCGAGGGCGCCATCGACGCCGCCAACATTCTAAAGCCCGCGCTGGCCCGCGGCGAGATACAGGCTGTGGGCGCCACGACGCTGGACGAATACCGCAAGCATGTGGAGAAGGACGCGGCTTTGGAGCGCCGCTTCCAGCCGGTCATGGTAGGCGAACCCACCAAGGAGGAGAGCATCGAGATCCTCAAGGGCCTGAGGGATCGCTACGAGGCCCACCACAAGGTGCGCATCACCGACGAGGCCATCAAAGCCGCCGTGAACCTGAGCGACCGCTACATCTCCGACCGCTTTCTGCCGGACAAGGCCATCGACCTGTTGGACGAGGCCGCTTCCCGCCTGCGCATCATGAGCTACACTGCGCCGCCGGACATGAAGGAGCTGGAGGAAAAACTCGCCGAGATCCGCAAGGCCAAGGACGAGGCAGTCAACAACCAGAACTTTGAAAAAGCCGCCGAGCTGCGCGACCGCGAGCGCCACGCCCAGCAGGAGATCGACACCCGCCGCGAATCCTGGGAGAAGGAGCGCAACAAGGAGGACAACGTCGTGGGCGAGGAGGAAATCGCCCAGATCGTGAGCTCCTGGGTAAGCATCCCCGTGCAGAAGCTGACAGAGGGCGAATCCGAGCGCCTGATGCACATGGAGGACATCCTGCACAAGCGCGTCGTGGGCCAGGACGAGGCCGTGAAGGCCGTGTCCCGCGCCATCCGCCGTGCACGCGCCGGCCTTAAGGACCCCAAGCGCCCCATCGGCTCGTTCATCTTCCTAGGCCCTACCGGCGTGGGCAAGACCGAGCTATCCCGTGCGCTGGGGGAGGCGCTCTTCGGCGACGAGGACAGCGTCATCCGCATCGACATGTCCGAGTACATGGAAAAACACTCTGTGTCCAAGCTCGTGGGTTCGCCGCCCGGATACGTGGGCTTTGACGAGGGCGGCCAGCTGACCGAAAAGGTGCGGCGCAAGCCCTATTCGGTGATCCTGCTGGACGAGGTTGAGAAGGCGCACCCCGACGTTTTCAACATCCTGCTGCAGATACTGGAGGACGGCCGCCTGACCGATTCCAAGGGCCGCACCGTGGACTTCCGAAACACCGTCGTCATCATGACCAGCAACGTGGGCGCCAGCGCCGCGCAGAACCCGACCATGCTGGGCTTCGGCAACACCGGCGGCAACCAGAACTATGACCGTATGAAGGAGCGCATGCTGGACGATCTGAAAAAGACCTTCCGCCCAGAGTTCCTGAACCGCGTGGACGAGGTTATCGTGTTCCACCCGCTGGACCGCGAGCATACCCGCAAGATCGTAGACCTGATGCTGGAAAACATCTCCGCCCGCCTGAGCGAGAAGGACATCCACATCGAGGTGACCGACGCCGCCCGCGACTACCTGGCCCGCGAGGGCTTTGACCCGCACTATGGCGCGCGCCCGCTGCGCCGGGCCATCCAGCGCATGGTGGAGGACAACCTCTCCGAGGAGATCCTCAGCGGCAATGTGAAGCTGGGCGACCATGTGTTGGCCGACGTGGCCGATGACAAGCTGACACTGCGCAAGAAGTAAGATCATATACTGCCTCCGCGGGCCGCAAAGCCCGCGGAGGCTCACAAAAGGAGCGACGACCATGGCTGACAAGACCTTCGGCGAAAAGACCTGCCCCGGTTCCGCCAACATCAGCGGTACTCCCACGCTGGCCGTGAAGCGTTGCCCCGAATGCGGCCACGAAGTGGAACTCTTCAGCACCGACGTGCAGCAGAACTGCCCCGGCTGCGGCTTTGTCGTATACAACAACATACAGTCCTGCATCCGCTGGTGCCGCAAGGCCCGTGAGTGCGTGGGGGAGGAGAAGTATCTGGAACTGATGAAGGTGAGTGCTCCTCCAAAAGAATAGTTGATTTTGCATGAGCATGGTTAATGAAGTACGTGAATTGACAAACAGAAGGTCATCCGCTTATATTGTATCCCTGTGTGTATGATGCAAATGCGGAGACTGATGATGTTTCAACGTTTAAAGCCTTATCTTGCGATGACTGCCACCTGTGTTCTGTTTGCGTTCTCTTTTCTTTTCACAAAAGATGCGACCAGATATCTGACGACTTTTCAGCTGCTTGGGTATCGTTTTCTCGTGGCTGCCGTCGTATTGACGATTTTGGCACTTTTCAAAGTTGTAAGGCTTAACCTGACAATCAGTAAGGTTAGGTCCATGCTCTTGCTGACTCTGTTGTTGCCCGTGACATATTTCATCTGCGAAACCAACGGCGTACGCCTGACAACGACGTCGGAAACCGGCATTATCATGGCGCTGGGCCCCATCGTCATAACGCTCTTTTCGGTGCTCATCATGAGGGAGAAGCTGCCGGTGTTCCGGTGGGTCTCGGCGGCGGTATCGGTTTCAGGTGCCGTCGTTATGGTGCTGGCGCAGGGCTTTCAGGCAGACATCAGCCATTCACTAGGCTATTTGGCTCTACTGGGTGCGGTGGTGTCCGGCGGGTTGTATAACCCGCTGTCCAAGAAGGTTTCCGAACACAGCACGCCCATTGAAATTACCTTTGTGATGATGTGGGTCGGCGCCATTGTTTTTAATTGCTTCATCGGTTTGCCGATGGCGGCTATGAACGGAACACTGGGTTCCTATTTCACCAGCTTACTGACTCCGCGTGTCGCGATTGGCATGGTTTATCTGGGTGTCGGCTGCTCCGTGGTTGCTTTCTTCTTTCAAAACTACGCACTTTCCAAGCTTAAAACGAGCGTTGTAGGCGCCTATGGCAACATCATGCCTGTGATCACGGTGTTGGCTGGAATGCTGATAAATGGCGATCGTCTGTCGCCGCTGCAGTGTGTCGGTGCGGCGCTGATCTTCGGTGGTATCTGGGGAAGCTTGCGTCGCTTCAGGGAGCCTGCCAAGGAGCAGGCTGCAGTGGAAGCAATCACGGGTTAGGGAGAGGATCCATCCACATTGCATAAACGAGCGAAATCGCCCGGTTTCGCCAAGTGCTAAAAAGGGGCTTGCAAACTTAAGCCATATCGTGTAAACTATCCCTTGCAAATCGTACTTGGTCTGTTGGCTCAGTCGGTAGAGCACCTCGTTCACATCGAGGGGGTCGTTGGTTCGAGTCCAACACAGACCACCACACCGGGGCTGTCACTGAAAGTGACAGCCCTTTTCGCATGGGACATTGCGGTGTCCCATGCGATTCAGACGGACTGTACTTTGTTTTCGTTGCCCGCCACCGCGCATGTCGCTGGCGGGCATTTGCCTGTCCGTCTCACACGTGCTTTACAAGCTCGCATAGACACGCCGCTGTTGCGGATCTTTTGTTTTCTCTTTCTAGGTATCGGTTTCCTCGGCGGAATGAATCCGCCGTCGGTATCAGCTTTCATTTTCAAATTCGCTTATTTTTAGTAGAATACTAAATCAGATATGCTTTTATTGCCGACGGCCGGTTTACCTGGCCAAGGCAACGAGCAATCAGCTAGAACCGATCACAAAAGCCCGCCGCAGCGATCCTTTGTTTCCATGAGATCTATTATGAGACGCACATGGAGAAGCCCGCTGGCGACATGTGCGGCAGCGGGCAAAGTGAATCCAAGAACAAGGTAGTCGAAAGCAGGGGGTGGCGCTGCCCCGGCTTTGCGCAGTGTTGGCTCTGCCGACATGAGAGCAAAGCCGATCGCACCGCTTGCGGTGCGAAGGCCTCGGCGGGGGCTGGCCGCGTGCTACGCACGCTGCTCGCCTATGCGACCTAGGAGAAGTTCCCCCGCCGAAAAAGCACTTGACTTTGACGTCGCGTCGCACCTTATGCTCGATGTGACAGGAGGACGACATGCAGGTTCAGACACAGACCATCACCGAGGTTTCCAGGCTGTACGGCCTCTCCACGCGGGCGCTGCGCTATTATGAGAGCATGGGGCTCATAGCAAGCAGCAAGAAGGAAGGCTATTCCTATCGCGTGTATGAGGCCGACGAACTGCATAAGCTGCGCCAGATCGTGCTGCTGCGCAAGCTGCGCATTCCGCTCAAGACCATCGGGGCCATCGTCAAGAATGCCGACGCATCCGCGGCAGTGGAGGCATTCCGGGAGAGCATGGCCCAGTTGGACGCGGAGATCAATGCCCTGAGCACGATCCGCTCGCTGCTGGCGGCTCTGATCACCCGCTTGCAGGCGCAGCTGGATGAGCCCATCGCACCGGCGCTGCTGGATGATGTCATCGTGGGTCTGCTGAAGTCCGTCGCTCCTGTACAATTGAGCAGAAAGGATAACACAGACATGGAAGAACTCAACCGCGCCAACGAAACCCTCTCTCAACTCACCGACGTGCGCATCGTCTATCTGCCGCCGGCCACCGTGGCAGCCAGCCACTACATCGGCGACGAGCCGGAAAACAACGCATCCCGCCCGCTGTTCGCCTTCATACGGGAAAGCGGCCTGATCCAGCGCAAGCCTGATATGCGTATGTATGGGTTTAACCACCCCAATCCCCCCGAAGGCGGCGGTGTCTACGGCTACGAGTTCTGGATTACAATCCCCGAGGAGATGGATGTGCCCGCGCCGCTGCTCAAGAAACGCTTCCCCGGCGGGTTGTACGCGGCCCATGCCATCCAGATGGGGAACTTCCACGAATGGGGCTGGCTGCACAACTGGGTGCAGAGCAGCGCGGAATACCAGGAGAACTGCTCGCCGGAAGGATCGCAGATCATGTACGGCCTGCTGGAGGAGCATCTGAACATTATCCACCATGTGGGCAACTCCGACGCCGAGACCCTCCATGCTCCTGTTGTGCAGCTTGACTTGCTCTATCCCATCAAGCCCAGAGTGAAGTAAAAAACGGCGAACGGCGGCGTTATTCCGGCGGTGTTGGTTTATTTGAAACCTTCACCGCCCTTTTCTGTGACTTAAGTTGTTTTACTTGGTTGTGACAGGGTATTATAATGATAACAACTTCCCGGTCCCTTTCCCGACCGATGGGATCCACATCCAATTTAGCGAAGGAGGATGACCCATGAACATCCAGATCACCGGCAAAAACATCACCGTGACGGATTCCCTGCGCGAGTCAGTCCAGAAGAAGCTCAAGAAACTCGACCGTTACTTCGAACCCGATACCGAGGTGACTGTCGTCTTATCCATAGAAAGGGCGCGCCAGCTCGTCGAGGTTACGATCCCCTTAAGCGGCGTGATCCTGCGCGGTGAAGAGAGCACCGACGATATGTACAGCTCCATGGAGGGTGTCGTCCGCAAGCTGGAAAAACAGATCCACCACCACCGCACCCGCCTGGAGCGCCGTCTGCGCGGCGACGCCTTCTACGATCTCTCCGGAGCACCCGAGGAGGGCGATGCGGAGCCCGCACAGAAGGTCGTGCGCACCAAGCGCTTCGCGGTGAAGCCGCTGGATGTGGACGAGGCCGCATTGCAGATGCAGCTGCTGGGCCATGACTTCTTCGTTTTCATGAATGCCGACTCCGGCGAGGTCAATGTGATCTACAAGCGCAAGGACGGCAACTTCGGTCTGATCGAGCCGCAGTACGAAGACTGATTCGCGGTTGACGCCGCGGCGTCATCAGGCCAAAGCAATACATGAGCAACAAAAGCCTCCCGGTGACAACCGTCGCCGGGAGGCTTTTTTGTTTGATGGGAAAGCGCTACAGGCTGGTCTGCTCCAGCTTTTTCAGGTTCTTCGCCAGGTTCAGCTGTGAGGCTGAATAGATGGCCAGCGCCGACCAGATGAAGCAAAACGCAATGAGATCCACCGCCGTGAAGCTCTCGTGATAGATCAGCACGCCGATCAGCAGGCTCAGGGTTGGTGAGACATATTGCGTAAAGCCGATCAGCGACATCGGCAGCCGCCGCGCGCCGCTGGCGAACAGCAGCAGCGGTATGGCGGTCACAACGCCGGCGCCCAACAGCAGCAGCACGACCCAGGCAGGCTGCGTACCGAAGGCGCCCTGCCCGCCGGCATGGCGGACACCAAGATAGACCGCCGCCAGCGGGATCAGCATCGCCGTTTCCAGCGTCAACCCGAGGATGGAGCTGACCTTGATGGTTTTTTTCATGGCTCCATACAGCGCGAAGGAGATGGCCAGACCCAGGGATACCCAAGGCACTTTTCCATATTGCACGGTTTTGATGATGACACCGGTCAGCGCGATGACCAGCGCCGCCGCCGTCCACCGGTTCAGCTTTTCCTTGAAGAGGAACACGCCCAGCGCCACGGCCAACAGCGGGTTGATGTAATATCCGAGGCTGGCGTCCACAATCCGGCCGGAGTTCACCGCCCAGATATAAAGACCCCAGTTGATGGCAATCAGCAGGGACGCAATGAAGATGGATACCATCGTCTTTTTGTCCTTCAAAATGCGTACCATCGGTTCCCACTGCCTGGTAACCAGAACGATCAGTACGGTAAACACAAAGGCCCATACGATCCTGTTTGCCAGAATTTCCATGGAGAACACGCGGTCAACCAGTTTCCAGTAAATTGGCAGGATTCCCCATAAACCATAGGCAGCTATGGCGTAATATACACCTGCTGTTTTTTTACGATCCATCTTCTTGCACCATCCTATGTTTATCTGAGCACGCTTCAACGATCATATCACCAGCATTCGACCAATTCAACCTGACGAGGCATGGGAAATCCCTGTGCATGTATGGATATAACACCCGCTGCCAATACTTCCCATGTCAAAATTGACTATGGGAGGCAAGAATTTGAGAAAATTGCTCATACTAGGAATCGTATTGATGGGCGCGATGCTCGTGATCGCGACGTGCGCGGCTCAGAAGCCCATTCGTACCGACGTCATCCGCCTGCACATCCTGGCCAACAGCGATAGTGAAAAGGACCAAAGCCAGAAGCTATGGGTGCGGGACTTGGTGCTGGACCGCTGGGGCGGCAAACTGAGCGCGCTGGGCGACGCCCAGACCGCCTGGAAGGACTTGGGCAAGCTGGCGCCGGACATCGAGAAGGACATCGCCCAAACGCTCAAGGCCAACGGCATTGGCTACAGCGTGGATGTGCGCACCGGCGTGTTCGACTTCCCCGATCGGGAGTATGAAGGTGTAAAGTTCCCCGCGGGAAAGTATGAGGCGCTGCAGATCCGCCTGGGTGAGGCCAAGGGGCGCAACTGGTGGTGCGTGATGTTCCCACCGCTGTGCCTTGTGGGCGCCGACGAAAACTTTGACATCGAGAAATACAAGCAGATGGTGCGCGACCTGGAACAGGGCGGCGAGCAGCCCGAAGCGCCGGTGCGCTCGTGGCTGGCGGACAAGATGGGCGCCGGCAAACAATGGGATTCATCCTTTGCCGATTGGGTGAAGGAATTCTGGTTGAGTGGGGATGGCAAATGACGAGGCAGTTTCGGGCAATTGTGTCGGTGGCAATGCTGGTGGTGGTGTGCGCTTCACTGGGCATGGCTGCACCCATTGCGCTCAAGCGCGGCGACTCCGGTTCCGACGTGGAAAAGGTGCAGAGCAAGCTTAAGCAATGGGGCTATTATGACGGGCCCATCGACGGCATCTATGGGTCGGGAACCGTGGAGGCGGTCAAGTTCTTCCAACGGCGCAACGGCCTGACGCCGGACGGTGTCGTTGGCGACGCCACAGCCCGGGCCATCGGTATCACCATCGGCAAGGGCAGTGCAGGCACACCTTCCCGGGGAGGCGCAGCATCGGGCGATGTTTATCTGCTGGCCCGCGCCGTCTATGGCGAGGCCCGCGGCGAGCCCTATGCCGGGCAGGTTGCCATAGCGGCGGTGATCCTGAACCGCATCAACGATTCGAGATTTCCCCATACGATTGCCGGCGTCATCTATCAGCCCGGAGCCTTCACGGCTGTCGCCGATGGTCAGATCAACCTGTCGCCTGACGACACGGCCATCCGCGCCGCCCGCGACGCTCTGAACGGTTGGGACCCGAGCGGCGGCGCCATCTACTATTGGAACCCGGCTACAGCCACCAGCAAATGGATCTGGTCGCGTACGATCATTACCGTGATAGGGAGGCATAACTTTGGGGTCTGAACGCTTCCGTCTGTTGAGCAAGCAACTGGCACTGCCGATCGTCGCCGCGCTGGCCATCACCGCGGCGCTGGCCTGGGGCATCTATGAAAACCGGCAGCACGCCGCCTATAAGGCGCAGTTGCAGAACATGTACACCCGCTCCTTTTACGAGCTGGTGGACAGCGTGGACAACATCGAGGTCAAGCTGTCCAAGCTGATGGTCAGCAATTCTCAGGGCAACAGCACGCAGCTGCTCACAGACATCTCCAGGCAATCCGAGAGCGCCAACGATAAGCTTTCGCAGCTGCCGGTCAACCACCCGGCGCTGTCCAACACCATGGGGCTCATCACACTGACCGGCGACTACTGCCGCAGCCTGGCGCTCAAGGCCGCTGAGGGGCACCCGTTGACCGAGGACGATATCAAAGCGCTGCGAGAGCTCTATGACTCCTGCATGCAGATCTCCACAGAACTGCGGGATATGCAAGCTGAGGGCCGCGTGGACTTCAGCGACCTTGGTCAAAACGGCTTTTACGACATGATGGGCCAGAACGGCATGTCCACGCGGTTCTCCGAGCGGGAAAAGAGTGGCGAGCTATTGCCCACGCTGATCTATGACGGCCCCTTCTCCGAGAGCCTGAACCAGCCCGCGCCTAAAGGCCTTTCCGGCGGTAAAGTGGATGAGGCCACGGCCCGAGCAGCGGCGGCAACCTTTCTGGGGCTGACCAACACCGACGGCATCACCGTGAACGGCATCAGCAACGTCAATATGCAGGCATATGAGCTCAGCGCCAAGAATTCTGCCGGTGCACAGGTCAACCTGTTGGTGAGCCTGCAGGGCGGCAAGGTCGTACAAATGCTGGAGGATGCCCCGCCGGCACAGGAGTCACTAAGCCTGGAGGAATGCATCCAGCGTTCGCAGCAGTGGCTGCAGTCTGTGGGCCTGCCTGCGATGACGCCGACCTTCCTGCAGGCCTACGATGGGCAGCTCGTGATCAACTATGCGCCCGTGCAGGATGGAGCGGTGCTCTATCCAGACCTGGTCAAGGTAAAGGTTTCCATGGGGGATGGCCACGTGTGTGCCTTTGACGCGCTGGGCTACTGGATGAACCACACCAACCGGCCCGTGCTGGCGCCGCAGATGCAGCAGGAGGAGGCGCGCAAGCTGCTCTCCAGCCAATTGGAGGTCACCGGCACGCAGCTGGCGCTGATCCCCACCAGCGGCGGCGGAGAGCGGCTGTGCTGGGAATACAAAGGCACCAGCGGGTCGGATTCGTTCATCGTGTACATCGACGCGATCACCGGCGTGGAGGCGCAGATTTTCAAAATTGTACCGACGGACAATGGCAATCTGGTCGTTTAGCGCCAAGCTTTAACAGGTGTGAAAGCGGCGGCAGCGGTAAAGCTATTCCCGAGCGGAAACGCTTGGCGAAGGAGGTTCTACCGTGTCTACAAGGAACAAGGTCATGTCTGAAGCACTGAAAGAGGAAGTGGCAAGGCGAATGGGCGTGTATAATCAGGTCCATCAGCAGGGCTGGGGCTCTGTGAGCTCCCGCGACTGCGGCCGTATGGTGCAGACGGCGATTGAAATCGCTGAAAATGCCATACAGAACCGCTAACCGAAACACTGCGAAGACAGGCAGTTCAATGAAAACCGAATAGGGACCTTTTAGCGTGAGACAATGCAGCCAGAACCTGGTGTTCTGGCTGCTTGTCTTTTTTTGCTGCCCACACTGTGCGGCTTCGAGGAAGCGTTGAAAAGCGACGAAAAACGTCAATTGCCCTTGCCTGAGAGATGTAGCATATGAAAATTATGGAAGCAGAATGTTTCCGTGGATTTTTGCCTTTTTTTGTGCCGTTCCGGGCATTGCATAAAACGGCCCATGCGATATAATGACTACTTTGTAAAGAAGAATAAAGCGCGTAAGTGAAAATGGGTTGCGCAAGAAAGAGAACCTATGGCAAACAAGCTCAAAAGCCTGCTGATCGGCAGGCCTCTCAAGAACGAGGCGCTTGAGGGACAGAAATTCGGTGTCCTGTGGGGTTTGCCCATCCTGTCTAGCGACGCCATCTCGTCGGTCGCATATGCCGTACAGCAGATGCTCGTCGTACTGTTGCCAGCGATCGGTGTACTTGCCTATGCACAAATAGGGTATTTGACGTTGGCTATCATCGTGTTGTTGGGCGTTCTGGTGATGAGCTACCGTCAGACAATCGACAATTATCCCAATGGCGGCGGCGCCTATATTGTCGCCAAGGAGAACCTGGGCGTGCTGGCTGGCGTGACAGCCGGGGCCGCCCTTACAGTGGGCTATATTCTCACCGTAGCCGTCAGTATCGCATCAGGTGTGGATCAACTCGGAGCTGTGTTCCCGCAGCTTCAGCCTTTCAGCGTGCCGCTGAGCGTGTTGTTTGTATTGATCATTATGGTCGTGAACCTGCGCGGTGTTCGCGAATCGGCCCTTATTTTTGGTGTGCCGACATATGCGTTCATCTTGGGTATGGTGCTTTTGATTGCTTTGGGCGCCTTCCAGCTGCTCTCAGGAAAGGTTACGGATCTGCCGGCCATTAAGCCCACGGCCGCCACCCTGGCCCAACCGCTTTTGATCCTGCTGTTGCGGGCTTTCTCCAACGGCTGCTCAGCCATGACCGGTGTGGAGGCCATCAGCAACGCTGTACCGTCCTTCCGTGAACCGTCCCGCCGGTATGCCAAGCATGTGCTTGTGTGGCTGGGGCTTATCGTGCTGGTCATCTTTGGCGGTATCGCTTTGCTGTCCGGTGGCTTTCGAGTTACGGTCGAGCCCGGCCAGGCTGTCATTATCGAGCTGGCAGAGCGGGTCTTTGGCCGCGGCTTCATGTATTATTACATCATGTCTACCACGTTTATCATACTCGTTATGGCGGCCAATACGGCTTATTCGGGCTTCCCTTTGCTTGTGTCGGTCATAGCAAAGGAGGGATATGCGCCCCGCCAGCTGAACATGCGCGGCGATCGCCTGAGTTATTCCAATGGCATCGTACTGCTGTCAATGGCTGCCATTCTCCTGATCATTGTCTTCCGGGCCCAGGTTGACGGCCTCATCGGTTTGTACGCCATCGGCGTGTTTATCTCCTTTACCCTGTCGCAGGGCGGCATGTTCCAGCGATGGATCACCCACAAGGGAGAGCACTGGGGTCTCAAAGCGCTCATCAACGGCTTTGGCGCGCTGGTCACGACGCTGGTGGTCATCGTCGTTGGGGTGTTCCAGTTCAACAAAGGCGCATGGATCGTCGTCATCCTGATTCCGATCATGGTGTTCTTCATGCTGCGGGTCAAGCGGCATTACAAGGCAGTGGCCAAGCAGCTGCGCGTGGAGGATGAGGCGCTGTCTTCCATCCACATCTCCCAAGATCACTACCGCAACCGTGTCATCGTGCCCTTCAGCAGCATCAACCGCTCCAGCATCCGCGCGCTGCGATATGCCCGCACGATCTCGGACAATGTGACCGCCTTCACCGTGGCCATCGACGAGGAGCAGGAGAACAGGCTTCGCAAGCGCTGGGAAGAGTTGGGCAGCGATATCCCCATCATCGTGCGATACTCACCCTATCGCAAGGTCGTGGAGCCGCTGCTGGAGTTCATCAGTTCCACGGAGTACGATTATCGCAAGAACGACATGATCACCGTGATCCTGCCGCAGTTCATCGTTCAGCGCTGGTGGAACAAGCTGCTGCACAACCGCACCACGGCCTACATCGAACGCCAGCTGCTCAAGCACAAGCACATCGTCGTGGCGGTAATGCCTTTCCAGCTTAAGGATGACGCGACGGCCATCGGCCGCGAGCATTATATCGACTAACGCCTCGCGTTTCGCCTTCGGCTGGGCGCACACTGCGTGTGCTGCTCGCCCATGCATCCTGGGCGCTGTTACACCTTGGTGATCTGGATGTCCTTTTCTCGCACTACGTTTGCCCGCCGGCGATAACCATCGCCAGCGGGCCTTTTGTTTTGTGGCTTCTGCTCCACTTATCGGGTGCGCCGCGACAGGAAATGCGCAAGCGCATTTCCTGACCCAAATCGTCGGTCGGCTTGGGGTTTCCACACCTTTCCTTTGTATTGTTTGCTGGCAATCTATAACCCCGCCAAGGCGCAATCCGGCGCGATTGAGCCCGAAAAGACCTGCTATCGAAAGATAAATCGGCGCAATCCGCTGTGTTCGCCCTTTTTGAACAAATATCAATAAATTGTGACCGATCTGTATTGCTTTCATAAAATGCAAAGGGTATAATCAACTTGAAACTGCAACATGGAGGTGAACGGCGTGGATTGCGACCCTGGAAGTAGTCACAAGCTACTGCAACCGATACGAAAAACCGGGTTTGTCTGTCATGCCGTTCGCGTCACCGCCCAGGCATGACAGGTTAACCCTCATTGCAAGAAAGAGGGTGAAAAACATGATCATGTTCTATAAGACCGTTGGCGAAGAACTCGTGGAGCTGGACCGCTTCGAGGAGGGCGCCTGGGTCAACGCTGTGAACCCCACCGAGGAAGAGGTGGCCGCCCTATGCGACATGCTGCGCATCGAGCCGGAGTTCGTGCGGCCAGCGCTGGACGAAGAAGAACGTTCCCGTATTGAGACCGAGAATGGCACTGCGCTGATCCTTGTGGACATCCCGATGGTCATCGCGGAGGGCAAGAAGAACGTCTATTCCACGCTTCCGCTGGGCATCGTGCTGACCAAGGATTGCATTCTGACCGTGTGCCTGAAGGAGAATTCGGTCATCAACGACTTCATCAACAAGCGCATCCGCAACTTCTACACGCAGTACAAGAGCCGCTTCGTGCTGCAGATCCTCTACAAGAACGCGACCTTCTTCCTGTACTATCTGCGCCACATCGAAAAGATCACCAATAAGATCGAGAATGAGCTGCAGCAGTCCATGAAGAACAAGGAGCTCAACCAGCTTCTCAAGCTGGAAAAGAGCCTGGTCTATTTCTCCACATCGCTGAAATCCAACGAAATGGTGCTGGAGAAGATGCTCAAGCTTGAGC
>JAEZSC010000065.1 GCA_023422005.1 Bacillota bacterium
TGCCGGGCAGCAGCTCCACGAAGGCGCCGAAGGGCATGATGCGCACGACGGTGCCGAAGTACACTTCGCCGACCTGGATGACCTTGACGATGGCGTCGATCATGGCCTTGGCCTTGGCGCCGGAGGCCTGGTCGGAAGACGCGATGAACACGCGGCCGTCGTCCTCGATGTCGATCTTGACGCCGGTCTCGTCGATGATCTTGTTGATCATCTTGCCTCCGGGGCCGATGACCTCGCGGATCTTGTCGGGATCGATGGTGAACTGGATGATCTTAGGTGCGTAGGGCGACAGATCGGCCTTGGGCTCCTTGATGGTCTCCAGCATCTTGTCCAGGATGTAGAGGCGGCCCACACGGGCCTGCTCCAGCGCGCTCTCGAGAACGGCGCGGTCGATGCCCTTGATCTTGATGTCCATCTGGATGGCGGTGATGCCGTCGCGGGTACCGGCCACCTTGAAGTCCATGTCGCCCAGGAAGTCTTCCAACCCCTGGATATCCGTTAGGACGGCAATCTGGTTGTTCTCGGTGTCCTTGATGAGGCCCATGGCCACGCCGGCCACCGGGGCCTTGATGGGCACGCCGGCGTCCATCAGCGCCAGGGTGCTGCCGCACACGCTGGCCTGGGATGTGGATCCGTTGGAGGAGATGACCTCGCTGACCAGGCGGATGGCATAGGGGAACTCGGTTTCGCTGGGGATCACGGGCAGCAGAGCACGCTCAGCCAGCGCGCCGTGGCCGATCTCGCGGCGGCCGGCGCCGCGCATGGGCTTGGCTTCGCCGGTGCTGTAGGGCGGCATGTTATAGTGGTGCATGTAACGCTTGGTGTCTTCATCGGTGATGTCGTCCAGACGCTGCACCTCGGAGATGGAGCCCAACGTGGCGATGGTGAGCACCTGGGTCTGTCCGCGGGTGAACACGCCGGAACCGTGGGTGCGCTTGAGGATGCCGGTCTCGCACCAGATGGGGCGGATATCGGTGAGGCCGCGGCCGTCGGGGCGCTTGCCCTCGCGCACGATCTTGCGGCGGACGATCTCCTTGGTGATGTAATAAAGGCTATCGGCGATGTCACCCTGCTTGCCGGGGAATTGCTCGGCAAAGTGGGCCTGCACTTCATCGCTGACCTGCTTGTCACGGGCCTGGCGCTCCTCGCGGGAGTCGGTGTCCAGCGCCCAGACACATTTGTCAAAGGCAAAGGCGCGCACGGCGGCATCCACTTCCGGGTCAATGGCGTGGGCGGGATAGCTGAACTTGGGCAGGCCGATCTCGGCGACGATGCCATCGATAAAAGCGATCTGCTTCTTGATCTCCTCGTGGGCAAACAGGATGGCTTCCAGCATGGTCTGCTCGCTGACGCCGTTGGCGCCGGCTTCCACCATCATCACAGCGTCGCGGGTGCCGCTGACGACCAGATGCATGAGGCTGACATCGCGCTGGGCGGAGTCGGGGTTGATGATGAACTTGCCATCCACCAGGCCCACGACGACGCTGCCCGTTGGGCCGGCGAAGGGAATATCGGAGATGCTCAGCGCGATGGACGAGCCGATCATCGCATACACATCCGGCGGGATGTCGGTATCAACGGAAAGAACCGTGGCCACGACCTGCACGTCGTTGCGGAAATCCTTTGGGAACAGCGGGCGCAGGGGGCGGTCGATCAGGCGGCTGGTCAGGATGCTCTTCTCCGGCGGGCGGCCTTCGCGCTTGATGTAGCCACCGGGAATCTTACCCACGGAGTACATCTTGGCTTCATACTCGCAGCTAAGCGGGAAGAAGTCGATGCCATCGCGGGGCTTGTCCGAAGCTGTGGCCGTTACCAGCAGCGCCGTGTCGCCGCAGCGGAGCAGGCAAGAGCCGTTGGCTTGGCCGGCGTATTTGCCGGTCTCCACGACGAGCTTACGCCCGGCCAGGTCCATTTCGTAAATTTTGCTCATTTCTATCTCCCTTTCTTTCGTATATCCGAATATAAGTCCGCTGTCTGGCGCTGCGGAGAAGCGCGGTGCCATAATTTGCCAAAATCCTTAGGCGCAAAAATGGCGAAGGCGCCCGGTCCCATCCTTGGAACGCGGCGGCGCGGAGATTCTTTTTAGTATGTATGATCCGGGTTGGGTTTCATACCTGCGCAAGGGCAAAACAGCGGCGGAACCCCCTGGGGGCTCCGCCGCGTTTTCATTACTTTCTGAGGTCCAAAGCCTTGACGATGGCGCGATAACGCTCGATGTCGGTGTCGCGCAGATAGTTGAGCAGGCCACGGCGCTGGCCAACCATCATCAGCAGGCCGCGACGGGAGTGGTGATCCATCTTATGGATCTTCAGGTGTTCGTTGAGGTGGTTGATGCGCTCGGTCAGCAGAGCGATCTGCACTTCCGGCGAACCGGTGTCTCCGTCGTGGAGCTTGTGTTTTTCAATGATTTCGGTCTTCTGGGTCTTGTCCATGGAAATTCCTCCTGTTTTGTCGCAATCGCCTGTGTCTCAGTATAGCGTTGGAGAATCGCAAAACCGGGATCACGGTTCAATACGCGATGGCTAGTATAGCACGCAGTGCGGAAATTGTAAAGTTTTTGTATCGGCTCCGTTACGGCGTACGCGGCTCAACCAAACAAGCTTGGCTGCGCCAACCAGTCGTCCATATCATCGTCCCCTTGAATCTCTATCAGTCGGCACAAATAACGGTAAACGGTTCTGACTGGCTTCAAGTCAGGCAGAGCCATGATCGTTTCATAGCCCTCAGATATGAGCTCCGCTGAGCGGCCATTCAGCACATATTCCAAAGCAATGAAATCGAACTCTCTTGGCGCTATGACATAAGCCTCGGTATCGACCAGGCCTGTGATAATCCCATGATCGACAAGAAATTGTGTTGGGTCAATATCAAAAAGCACGAAGGAGGAATTTTCCGGAGCAGGCATATCCCAAAGAATACGCTGCATTTCAGGCAGATATTCAACGATCTTGCGGTTATCCAGATAAAACTCATCGATAATCCTTTTCATAGAACGTGCCACATGACTATCTACCTGATCCATTTCCACCACAAACGTGCCTGCAGGATTGCCCCAGTAATTGAATTTGCAGCTATGAACTTTAGCCAAGTTGCGCCCGAACTTTCTCAGTTCATCGTCGGATAACTCCGTAAAGGTTCTTAGCGTTGTACCAGGCAATAATTCGACAACGGCATACGCTCTGTCCATTTCATGTATCTCAAGTATTTTGGGATATTTGAATGCATTGAGAGCGGACAATGTATGATTGATAGCTTCCAATGCATGAACATTTCTTGGGTCTATCCCGAACAGAATATTCAAGCTTCCGAAAAAAGCACCCGCACACATAACGTCTTGTATTCCCGACGCGCGGACAATCACATCGCGCTTTTCTGTCTTGACGCACCAAACATCGCTGGCGTGGTCGTCATACCCCGGCGACAGTTCTTCCATGCTCAGGATTCTTTCACAGTAGAATATATCCTGGAAGTTCAACTTTTTCACCTCTGTATCGCTGTACGACTAGATGCTTCGCGCCTCAGACTCCACCGATATCCGTGGGATCAAATATGCATCAGCGATTTGAACCACCTCGTGATAGGTCATGCGTTCTCTTCTCCTTTTATAAGCCTAACCATCATTCTATGGCAACCATCGGCTGTCAATCTCCGCGTTTGCAAAAAAAAAGCAAAGAATCCCCCAATGGGAGATTCTTCGTTGGCTATGTGACAGTTAAGACAGTTAAATTACTTCCTCCACCGCAGCTTGGGCTTCCTCGCGGCAACCACCTCGTCCAGCCGGCCTACCGGCGTGTTCAGTGGCGCGGCGTGGACCCCTTCGGGGTCGGTTTTAGCCTGCTCTGCAATGGCAAGCAATGCATCGACGGCATAGTCCAGCGTTTCCAGAGATTCGGTCTCGGTGGGCTCAATCATCAGCGCCTCGTGTACGATCAGCGGGAAGTACATCGTCGGCGGGTGGATGCCGTAGTCCAGCAGTTTTTTGGCCACGTCCATGGCCGACACGCCGGTGGTCTTCTTGAGCTCCTCGGCGCTGAGCACGAACTCGTGCATGCAGATGCGGTCATAGGGCATCTGGTAGGCGTCCTTCAGACGCACGCGCATGTAGTTGGCATTGAGCACCGCGGCGTCGCTGGCGGCTTTGAGCCCTTCTCCGCCTAGGCTGATGATGTAAGTCAGCGCCCGCACCAGCACGCCGAAGTTGCCGTGGAAGCTCTTGACGCGGCCGATGCTCTGGGGGCGGTCGAAGTCCAGATAATAGCTGCCGTCCTCGCGGCGGGCAGCCACAGGCTTGGGCAGGAAAGGCTCCAGCGCCGCGCAGCAGCCCACAGGGCCCGCGCCGGGCCCACCGCCGCCGTGGGGCGTGGAGAAGGTCTTGTGCAGGTTCAAGTGCATCACGTCGAAGCCCATGTCGCCGGGGCGCACGTGGCCCATGATGGCGTTCAGGTTGGCCCCGTCATAGTACAGCAGGCCGCCAGCTTCGTGTACGATGTCGGCGATGGCCGTGATGTTGCTCTCGAACAGGCCCAAGGTGCTGGGGTTGGTCAGCATCAGCGCGGCCACCGTATCGTCGGCAGCAGCTTTGAGCGCCTCCAGGTCCACACCGCCGGTGGCATCGCTGGTGATCGTTACAACCTCATACCCTGCCACAGCGGCGCTGGCGGGGTTGGTGCCGTGGGCGGAGTCCGGCACCAGAATACGCGTGCGCTTGGCGTCGCCCCGGGCAGCGTGATAGGCCTTGATCATGCATATGCCTGTCCACTCGCCGTGGGCGCCGGCCGCCGGCTGCAGGCTCACGGCGTCCATGCCGGTCACCTCGGCCAACCAGGTTTGCAGCGTGTGCAGCACTTGCAGGCAACCCTGAACAGTATCCTCAGGTTGCAATGGATGAATTCCAATATAGCCAGGCAGCGCTGCTGCCTCCTCGTTGACCTTGGGGTTGTACTTCATCGTGCAGGAACCCAAGGGATAGAAGCCGGTGTCCACGCCATGGGCGCGGCGGCTCAGGGCCGTGTAGTGGCGAACCAGGTCCACCTCGGCCACTTGGGGCAGCGCGGGCTTGCTCTGGCGCAGGAAAGCGCCATCCAGCGTGGTTTCAGCGCTTTGGGCGGCGGGCAGCGCCGCGCAGCGGCGGCCCTCCACCGAGCGCTCAAATATCAAAGGCAGAGAGCTTCTCATTGGGCCACCTCCTTAAGCGCCGCCACCAGCTTTGCGATATCCGCTTCCGTCGTACGCTCGGTGGCGCACCACAGCATGCAGTTGGCATATTCCTTACCCAGTACAGGCTCCAGCAGCAGGCCGGGCAGGATGCCCTTTGCAATCAGAGCTGTTTCGACCCGTTCCGGCTGAACGTCGCTTTCGATGACGAACTCCTGGAAGAACGGCCCTTCGTGTTTCAGTCGGAAGCCCGGCAGCGCCGTGATGGCGGCGGCTGCTTCATGAGCGCGCCGGCAGCTCAAGTTGGCGGCCTCGGCCAGCCCTTCGGGCCCCATGGCGCTCATATAGACCGCCGCGGCCAGCGCGTTGAGCGCCTGGTTTGAGCAGATGTTGCTGGATGCCTTCTCCCGGCGGATGTGCTGCTCGCGGGCCTGCAGTGTCAAAACATAACCGCGATTTCCCCCATGGTCCACGGTCTCGCCGACGATGCGTCCGGGCAGCTTGCGCTGCATTGCCTCGCGGCACGTCATAAAGCCCAAGCCCGGCCCGCCGAAGTTCATCGGGTTGCCCAGGCCCTGGCCGTCGCCTATGGCGATGTCGGCGCCCCACTCCCCCGGCGTGCGCAGCGCGCCCAGCGACACCGGCTCGCAGCTTAGGATCAGCTTGGCTCCAGCTCCGTGGGCAGCCTGCTCCACGGCGGACACATCCTCCAGCAGGCCCAGGAAGTTGGGCTGCTGCACGAGCACGCAAGCGGTGGCGGCGTCGCACAAAGCCGCCAGTTGCTCCATATCGGTGCGGCCGTCCTTCAGCGGGCACAACGCCAGCTCCACGCCGGCGGCAGCGCACCACGTGCGCACGACTTCTATCGTCTGTGGGTGGCACGCGGCGCTCAAGACCGCGCGGCGGCGCTTGCCGTCCACACACATGGCGATGGCCTCGTAAGCCGCCGTTGCGCCGTCATACACCGAGGCGTTGGAGGCGTCCATGCCGGTCAGCTCGCAGATCATCGTCTGGTATTCAAAGATGGCCTGCAGGATTCCTTGGCTGGTCTCCGGCTGATAGGGCGTGTAGGCTGTGTAGAATTCACTCCGGCTCACAATGCGGCCCACGACCGAAGGGATGTAGCGGTTGTAGCTGCCAGCTCCACGGAAGATGGACGAAAAACGCGTGTTCTTGCCGGCCATGGCCTCCATGGCGTCCAGGGTCTCCATCTCGGTCTTTCCATGGGGCAGGTCCAGAGGCCGGTTCAGCCGGACTTCCGGCGGCAGGCTGTCAAAGAGTTGGTCCACCGAATCCAAGCCAAGCGCGTCCAGCATCTTGCGCTGGTCTTCGCCGGTATGCGGTATGTATCCCATGCCCTCAGCCCTCTTGCGCCAGGAAGCGCTCATAAGCCGTCGCATCCATCAACTCGCCGGTGGCGGGGCCGGTCAGCTTGAAGATCCACGTGCCATAGGGGTCGGCGTTTAGCTTCTCGGGTGCGCTTTCCAGCTCGGTGTTCACTTCGGTGATCTCGCCGGACACCGGGCACAGGATGTCGCTGACGGCCTTGACCGATTCCACGGAGCTGACCTGCGCGCCGGCATCCACCGGGCCCAGAGCGGGCAGTTCCACGTAGACGATGTCGCCAAGCGCGTCCTGGGCGTAGTCGGTGATGCCCACCGTGGCGGTTCCGTCGGCGTTCAACAGCACCCATTCATGGTCTTTGGAGTATTGCAGATTGGCGGGGATGTTCATGGCTGCTCCTCCTATATCTATCGCTTATAAAATGGTAACTTGACAACCTTGGCAGGAATCCTGCGGCCGCGCACGTCCACTTGGAGTTCCGTGCCCTCGGCGGCCATCGCCGGTGGCACCAATGCCATGGCGATGGTGCGGTTGAGCCACGGCGCCATCGTGCCGCTGGTCACATGGCCTACGGCCTGCTCACCGGCCAGCACCGTCGCGCCTTCGCGGGCGATGCCCCGGTCCAGCAGCTCCAGGCCCACGCGCTTGCGCATGAGGCCCGCTTCCTTCTGGGCCAGCAGCGCTTCACGGCCAATAAAGCCGGCCTTGTCCAGCTTGACAAAGCGGCCCAGAACTGCCTCCAGCGGAGTTATTTCCGCGGCCAGCTCGTGGCCATACAGCGGCATGGCCGCCTCCAGGCGCAGCGTGTCGCGGGCCCCCAGCCCACAAGGGATCAGCCCGTGCTCCTCCCCCGCCACCAGCAGCGCGCCCCACAGCGCCGGCGCGGTGGCCGGCGGGCAGTAGACCTCAAAGCCATCCTCGCCGGTGTAGCCGGTGCGGGACAGGATGCATGGCGCGCCCAACAGCGCGTGCTCGGTGAAGGTGTAGTTTTTCACGGGAAGCGCGGAACCATCGATGAGCTTGCCTAAAATGTCCTGGGCTCTCGGGCCTTGCAGCGCCAGCTGTGCCCACTGGGCGCTGACGTCGCGGATATCGGCGTTGAAAGGGTTGTTTTCCAACATCCACTGGAAGTCCTTGTCCTTGTTGGATGCGTTGACGACGACCAGATAATCGTCCTGCCCGCGCAGATAGACCAGCAGATCGTCCACAGCGCCGCCGTCGGCATAGCACATGGGGCTGTAGCGGGCATCGCCTGGCTTCATGGATGCCAGATCGTTGGTGACCAGGTGCTGCAGCGCGGCCAGCGAATGGGGGCCGGTCACAGTAATCTCGCCCATGTGGCTTACGTCGAACAGGCCTGCCGCGCCGCGCACAGCCCGGTGTTCGGCCAGTATGCCGGAATACTGCACCGGCAGCTCCCAGCCGGCGAAATCCACCATGCGGCCGCCGGCGCGCACGTGGGTGTCGTAGAGCGGTGTTCTTTGAGCCATAAAACCCCTCCTAAACATAAAGAAAGACGCAGCCATAGCTTGCTGGCTGCGCCTCTGTTTTATGACCTGAGAGATTCTCCCCCGCAGCAGCGGAGAATTGCCCCGTTGGTGCCCTGAGGAAAAATTCCTTCAGGCTTTCCAGAGTTTCGTCGCGGCACGGTCCTTTTGGCCTGAGAGTTTTCGCGCTTTGCTCCTTCGGCGCCGCCTAGCGATGGGGGCGGACTCTTCCATGCCGGTCACCCGACTCTATTCAGTTTTAGAATGCCTTCCAATTATATGTTCGCTGGAAAGAAAAGTCAAACCACGGGGGCCTTGCGATTCTTAAGCTCTTTGTAAATATTGAGGTATCCGTACTGCACGAAGGACACAAGATTCATGGCCACAGCGACCACCATGAACCACATGTCCCAAGGCTTCATCACCTCATGCAGGAACAGCATCACGATGGCCAGGAAGTAGCACCCAGCGGAGAACTTGCCGAAGGCGTTGGCTTGCACAACCTTGTCCACTTTCAGGAACACGAAGATGCCGCCGGCGATCATCAGCGCTTCCTTCACAGCCACTACGACGATCAGCACAACGTTGCTCAGGTTCCCCATAATGGCCAGGCTGGCCAGCGCCGCCACAGTCATGGCCTTGTCCACGATTGGGTCCAGCACCTTGCCCACATCGCTGATCTGGTGGAACGTGCGGGCGATCCATCCATCCACGATGTCGGTGGCGAAAGCCACCAGATACACCTCCAGCGCGGCGATGCTGTTGCGGCGGTACACCGCGAAATACACCATGACGCCGACCAGAACGAGACGTACCAGCGTCAGCACGTTGGGTATCGTCCAGAAGCGGTGTAGGCTCTTCTCCTCAGTCATGCGCAACCCTCCCCAGGATACCGGCAATATGTACCATCATATACCATTAAGCGTCAGCGGGGCAATCAGGCCTTGGCCTGCGTGTCGCCCGACTGCTCCGCCTGCTCCACCGGCGTCAGCTTAAAGCTCTCGGCGTGGGCGCTGCGGCTGGCGTAGAAGTCCACGTTCCTCATCTCCTTGGCCATGCCGCTCTTTTCCAGATATTCCACAACATCGGCGTGGGCCTTGAGCATGAAGCGCGGCGCGGTTGTGGCTTCGGAGACGCGGCGATATTGGCGGTATACATCCAATGCCACCGATTGAGCCGTCAGGATGCGCCCGCTGCCCGAGCAATAGGGGCACGTCGTGTGCATGATCGTGGACACCCGCTGGCGAATTTTCTTGCGCGTCATCTCCACCAGCCCCAGCTGCGTGAGCCCCAGCACGTTGGTGCGGGTGCGGTCCCGGCGTAGGGCCTCGCGCAGGGCGGCCAGCAGCTCGTCGCGGTGCTGCTCGGTGGCCATGTCGATGAAGTCGATCAGGATGATGCCGCCGATGTCCCGCAGGCGTATCTGCCGGGCGATCTCGGCGGCAGCCTCCTTGTTGGTGTGCAGTATCGTCTCCTGCAGGCTACTGTCGCCCACATACTTGCCGGTATTCACATCTATGACGGTGAGCGCCTCGGTGTGATCCACGATCAGATAACCGCCGCTCTTGAGCCAGCACTTGCGCTGGAAGGTTTTCTTGATCTGGCTTTCGATGCCGAAACGGTCGAAGAGGTCATATGCGCCGTCGATGCACTCCAGCGCCGAGGTGTCCAGCCCTTGCTCGACCATCTGCGCCTTGATGTCGTTGTAGGTGTTGCGGTCATTGACGACAAAGCGGCTGACCTCACGGTCGAACATGTCGCGGAAGGAGCGCACAGCCAGACCCTGGTCGCGGTAGAGCTCCTTGGGGGCGGTCACCTGCTTCTCGCGGCGCTCCAACTCCTGCCACCACTCATACAGCGTGGGGATCTCGTCGGCCAGCTCCTCGGCAGACACACCCAGTGCAGCCGTGCGGATGATCAGCCCCACGCCCGCGGGCCTGAATGCCTCGGCGGCACGCTTCAAGCGCATGCGTTCACCCTCGTCGTCGATGCGGCGGCTGACGCCCACATACTCCATGCGCGGCATCATGACCATGAGCCGGCTGGGCAGCGTGATGCTGGTCGTGATGCGCGCGCCTTTGGTGCCCGAAGGGTCCTTGAGCACTTGTACCAGCAGCTCCTGCCCCTCCCGCAGCACCTGACGGATTTGCTTTGGTTCGGCCTTCTGCCCGTTCTCACCGAATTCGAAGTCGCTGTTGTCCAGCGCCACATCACCCAAATACAGAAAGGCGTTCTTCTCCAGCCCGATGTCCACGAAGGCCGCTTCCATGCCCGGCAGTACATTGCGCACGACGCCCTTGTAGATGTTGCCCGCCAGACGTTCCTTGCCCGGCCTCTCCACATAGTATTCGCAGAGGTCGCCATCTTCCAGCAGCGCCACCCGCGTCTGGTACGGGTTGACGTCCGCCAGTATGATTTTGTCAGCCATCACTGAAACCTTCTTAAAAACAAATTTCATAGAGCGGCGCCAAGGCGCCGTCTTTGTTCACGTAAATTTCGGTGCGGGTCATGGTGCGAATAACCGCCGGGTCGTCCACGATGGCACGCACGACCAGCTCCGGGCGGATGTTGAGAGCGCTGCCCGCCGAGAGCAACAGGTCCAGGTCCCCCTCCAGGTGTTCGATGGCCAGCAGCCCCGGGCGGATGTTTTGCATCGTGGGACCGTTCTTGCCGATCTTCTGCACCTCCACGCGGTCGTGCTGCAGCAGCGCGCGAAAATCCGCCAGCAGCGCGTCGCCCACGGGCACGCTCAGGCGCACCCTCCAGCGGGCGGCGGCCACCTGGGCCATCAGCGTGGGTGCATCGCTGGGCAGCTCCCAAGCGCCGGTGAAGCGAATGCCATCGGGCAAAGCGGCGTTCAGCGCCTCCATGGCCTGAACCGGCTGGCCGCGCTCCAGTACAAATTCCATGTATTCGGCGCTGGACAGATATCCCAGCCCCAGCGCTTGGGCATAGGCCGTCACGATGTGAGGGTGGAAGCCCTGGCTCCACGCCGCGGCGATGCTGGAACGCAGGATTGCGCGGTTCATGGCGCGCATCAGGTCCAGGTGGGAAATATATCGGGCGGGGCCGCCCTTCTCAAAGCGCAGCAAAGCCCTCATATCTTCCCTCCCACGCACACATTCTGCAGCCCGCAGCCCAGGCAGCTCTCGCGGCAATCAGGCGTCAGAGCGCCGCCCATGGCCCGGTCATATTCACACAGCAGGAAGGCCTTGTCCACGCCGCTTTGGATGTGCTCCCAAGGCAGCGCGGCGTCGCGGGGCAGCGCCCGGCGGGCATGCTCCTGTGTTACGGCGCACTCCCCCATGGCCCGCTCCCACAGCGGAGCTTTGAAGTGCTCCCGCCAGCTGTCGAAGCGGCAACCCAGCAGCCAGGCCCGGTGCAGCACCTGCGCCATCTCGCGCCCGCCGCGGGCAAATGCGCCTTCCAGCATGGACAGTGTAGCTTCGTGCCAGCTGTAGTCCACGCCCTGTATCTTGAGCGCCTGCTTGAGCAGCAGCTGCTTGCGCCGCAGCTCCTCCACGCTGTCCTGCGGGTGCCATTGGAAGGGCGTATGGGCCTTGGGCACAAAGTTGCTGGTGCTCACCGACACGGTAACGCCTCGGCGGCGCTGCTCCTTTGGGAGTTTATAGTACTCCGCCACGACCTTGCGTGCAAGCTCCGCGATGCCCAGAAGGTCCTCATCGGTCTCGCCGGGCAGGCCGATCATAAAATACAGCTTGACCTTGTTCCAGCCGGCGGAAAAGGCGTCGCGCACGCTGGTCATCAGGTCTTCCTCGGTCACGTTCTTGTTGATGATGTCCCGCAGGCGCTGGGTGCCGGCCTCGGGGGCCAGCGTGAGGCCGGTACGCCGGCCACCTTCCAGCGAATCCATGAACTCCTTGGCGTGGGCGTCCAGCCGCAGGCTGGGCACCGAGAGCGAAACATGGCCAGAGCACGGCCCCTGGCGCAGCGCCTGCACGAGCTCTGCGAAGCGGCTGTAATCTCCAGTGGAAAGCGATGACAGGCTGACCTCGTCATAGCCCGTGGCCTGCAGCTGGGCCGTGGCCTGGCGCACCAAGGTTTGCACCGAGCGCTCCCGCACCGGGCGGTAGAGCACGCCGGCCTGGCAGAAGCGGCAGCCGCGGGTGCAGCCGCGGAAGATTTCCAGCGTCACCCGGTCGTGGGTGATGTCCAGATAGGGCACGATGGGCCGCTCGGGCATGGGTGCGCTGTCCAGATCGGCCAGCAGGCGCTTCTCCACGGTGGCGGGCACACCGGGCTCCGTGGGCTCCAGACCCAGAAAACCCCCGTCTTCTCCGCGCTTCTCGCGGTACAGCGAGGGCACATACATGCCAGGAACGCCGGCCAGCGCCCGCAGCGTCTGCGCGCGGCTCCAGCCTTGTTCTTTGCCGCTGCGCACCACGTCCACGATGTCGCCGATGGCCTCTTCCCCATCACCCACGCAGAAGCAATCGATGAACGCCCACAGCGGCTCGGGGTTGAAGGCGCACGGCCCGCCGGCGATAACGAAGGCTTCGCCTTCACCTCTGTCCGCCGCCAGCAGAGGGATCTGCGCCAGGTCCAGCATGTTCAGTATGTTCGTGTAGCTCATCTCATACTGCAGCGTGAAGCCCACGATGTCGAAGGTGCGCACAGGGTCGCCGCTCTCCAACGCGTACAACGGGATACCATCGCGGCGCAGCTCGGCTTCCATGTCCGCCCACGGCGCAAACACGCGTTCACATGCCGTATCTTCGCGTCCATTGAGTACATGGTACAGGATGCGCATGCCCAAATTGGACATGCCGATCTCATAGACATCGGGGAATGCGAAGGCAAACCGCACCGCAACCGATGCCGGGTCCTTTACGATGGAGTTGTATTCACCGCCGGTGTAGCGCGCCGGGCGCTCCACCCTGGGCAGTATGTCGTTCAGGCGAGGGTCATACAAGGGGCAACCTCCAAAATATAGTGTTTAGGCGGTGTGGCCGCCATCGTGCAGCCGGTCGGCCAGCGCTGCGAACTGGGCCAGGCCCAGCTCCTCGGCCCGCTGCTCTGGGCGCAGGCCGGCGCTTGCGATGATCATCGCGGCAGCGTCGCCGGACAGGCCAAAGCCCGCAGCCACATTGTTGCGCAGCGTCTTGCGCCGGGCGGTGAAGCACACGCGCACGGTCTTGTAGAACAAAGCCTCGTCGGCCACGGCCACGGCGGGCTGCTGGCGCACGTCCAGCCGCAACACAGCCGAGGTTACCCGCGGCGGCGGGTTAAACGCACCGGCGGGCACCACGAACAGCCGGCGCACCTGGGCGCGCATCTGTACGGCCACCGAGATGGCCCCGTACTCGCGGCTGCCCGGCGGGCTGGCCAGGCGGTCAGCCACTTCCTTCTGCACCATGACGGTCAGGCTTTTAACCGGCAGACCGCTTTCCAACAGCAGCATCACGATGGGCGTCGTGATGTAATAGGGCAGATTGGCCACCACGTGGAAGCTTTTGCCGCCGAAGCGTGTCTGCCACAGCTCCCGCAGATCCACCTTCATGATGTCGGCATGGACGATCTCGAAGTTGTCAAAGGCGCTCAGGCGCTCCCGCAATCGCGAGATCAGCGCGCCGTCCAGCTCTACGGCCACCACTTTGCCAGCCCGGCGGGCCAGGTGTTCGGTCAGCGTGCCCAGGCCGGGGCCGATCTCCAGCACGCAATCCTCGGGCCCAAGCTGCGCGGCGTCGGCCATCTTTGTGAGTATTCCCTGATCGAAGAGGAAATGCTGCCCGAGCTTTTGTCCCCGAGGCTGCGGGTCTTTTTTGTGAGCCATCCTTCCTCCATCTTTCGTTCGCGCAAAAAAATGTCGCCGCTATATCCTAGCACAGAAGCGGTGCAAATGCATCAATTGTGCAGACGCTGCAAAACCTACCAGCGACAACATACCTCAGGAGGCTTCGCCATGAAATCCAAATCCATCGCATTGCTGCTGGCCATCGGCCTGTTGCTGGGCGGCTGCAACTGGCGTCAGCCCATCAAGACGCCCGCCGCGACACCCTCAACCGTAAGCACGCTCACACCCGAGGCCACGGCTTCACCCTCGGCCACAGCACAGGCGGCCATGCCCAAGCTGCCGGAGCGGTTCGGCGACACTGCCGTAGACAAGCTGTCGCTCAAAGTATATGACATCAAGACCAAGAAAACAAAGGAAATGAACATCGAGGAATATCTCTACGGCGTGCTGGCCGGCGAGATGCGCCAGGATTGGCCTTTGGAAGCGCTCAAGGCCCAGGCCATCATCGCCCGCACGTTCCTGATGGACTTCCTGGGTGAAAACAAGGCCAGCTCTGTGGAGCCCTCCGCCGACATCTCCACCGACCCCAAGGAATCCCAGGCTTATGATGAGAGCGGCATCAACGACAACATCAAAAAGGCGGTGGATGACACCCGCGGCATGGTCATCGCCTATGACGGCAAGTTCATCAAAGCCTGGTTCCACTCAGCCTCCGGCGGCAAGACCGCCGACGCCGTGGAAGGGCTCAATTACAAGGAAGGCAACCCTCCATACATCATCTCGGTGGATTCCGATGAATCCCAGGCGCCCAAAGAGTTTGAGGAGTGGGAAAACAGCTTTACGTTGGATGAGGTAAAGGCCGGATTGAAAAAGGCCGGCATCAGCATAGACGGCAGCATCACCGTGATCAAGCTGGGAGAAGCCGGCCCCTCCGGCCGCGCAAAGACATTCAAGATCAACGACAAAGATGTCTCCGCGCCGGATCTGCGCGTGGCTATGGACCCCACCAAGTTCCGCTCCACGTGGATCACCGATCTGCAATTCGACGGCAAAAAGCTGTCCCTTAAGGGCAAGGGCTTTGGCCACGGTGTGGGCATGCCCCAGTGGGGCGCCTTCACCATGGCCAGCAACGGCAAGACCGCCCAGGAGATCATCATGGCCTACTTCAAGGACGTGGCCATCGTCAATCTGCTGCCGGGCGCGAAATAATCCGAGGGATGGAATCCCATTGCGATACGAGTTTGCTGATTCAGCAAGTCCATAGTATCGTAATCGCCCGGGCTGAGATGCCCTCCTCCCGGCCCTCAAAGCCCAAGCCCTCGGTCGTCGTGGCTTTCACGTTCACGCGATCGGGGGCGATGCCCAGCGCCCCGGCCAGGTTTGCGCGCATCTGTGCGATGTGCGCGCTGAGCCGGGGCTTTTGCGCGGCCACCGTGGCATCCACGTTGCCCACCGCATAGCCCGCCTGGGCCAGCAAACCGCTCACATGGCGCAGCAGAGTCAGGCTGTCGGCGCCGCGATAGGCCTCATCGCTGTCGGGGAAGTGCCGGCCGATATCTCCCAGGCCCGCCGCGCCCAGCAGCGCGTCCATAATGGCATGGGTCAACACGTCGGCGTCGGAATGGCCCAGCAGGCCGGTGCTGTGGGGGATGTCCACGCCTCCCAGTATCAGCCGGCGGTCTGCTACAAGCCGGTGCACGTCATAGCCCTCGCCGATACGGGGCAACCCCGTTAGGCGCTCCAACGGGGATTCGAACTCCTGTTCACGCTCTCCCCTGGCCCGCAGGATAGCCTCGCCGTGGGCGATGTCCTCCGGCGTCGTGAGCTTGATATTTTCCACGGAACCCTCCACAAGATAAACAGGCATGCCGGCGCGCTCCAGCAGACCGGCGTCGTCGGTGGCGCACGGGTCGCCGCCCAGCGCGGCATAGGCTGCCAGCAGGTCGGCGGTGCGGAAGGTCTGCGGCGTCTGCACCAGGCGCAGGGCTTCCCTGTGCGGTGTGTGCTGCACCAGCCCTTCGGCGTCGGCGTGCTTCACGGTGTCGCGACACGCGATGGCCGCCACGCCGCTTCCCTGCCTGCGGGCGCTGTCCACCGTGCGCGATACGATGTCCGTCGTCACAAAAGGGCGGGCGCAATCATGGATGGCCACGATGTCGCAGCCCTGCGGCAGCGCCGCCAACCCCTGCGCCACCGAAGCTGTGCGGGTGTCACCCCCGGCCACCACGGCCAGCAGCTTGACCGCGCCCCACGCGGCAGCCAACTCCCGGTAGCGCTCCACGCGGTTCTGCGCCGTCACGACGACCACGCCATCCACGCTTTCACAGGCGTCAAAAACCTCCAGGCAGCGCCGCAGCGCGGGCTTGCCCAGCAGCTCCAACAGGTTTTTGTCACCACCGCCGGCCCCCATCCGCGTGGCGCGGCCCGCCGCCACGATGACCGCCACGACCATGGCTATTCCTCCTTGATTTCCCGGTACAGATCGCCCGCGCCAGCCCGCGTGGAAACCTCGCGCACATCCAGCACCTCATAACGGCCGGTGTGGTTGCCAAAGGCGATCTCGATGACGTCTCCGGGCTTGACCTCCGCCGAGGCGCGGGCCACCTTGCCGTTGATGCTGACGCGGCCCACATCGGCGGCCTCGTTGGCCACGGTCCTGCGCTTGATGATGCGCGAAACCTTCAGAAATTTATCCAGCCTCATTGCTGCCCCTCCCAACAAAAAGAGCCGGCAACCACCGGCTCTGAAAAGCGAATGCGATGATTTATTATTTAACGGAGTCCTTGAACGCCTTGCCAGCCTTGAATGTGGGCACCACGGTCTCGGCGATGCTGATGGCCTCGCCTGTACGGGGGTTCACGCCCTCGTGCGCGCCGCGCTTCTTGGCCTCAAAGGTACCAAAACCGATCAGCTGCACCTTGTCACCGGACTTCAGCGTCTCGACAATGGTGTCCAGCATGGACTCAACGATGGCTTCAACTTCCTTCTTGGTAACCTTCTTCGGGCTCTCAATCTTTTCAGCGATGGCGCTAATGAGTTCAGCCTTATTCATAATGGCTCCTCCTTTTAATCTTCCGGTAATCTTCCGGTGCGGGAAACATCGTTATTCTATACGATTTGCGTTTTTTGCGCAAGCACTTTTGACCAGATTTTCCGCTCTCTGCCAGGGGTTCATAGGCCTTGCGCCTTGGCTTGGTTCCAGAAAACGTCCATCTGCTCCAGCGTCATGTCCTTGAGGCTTTTGCCCTGGGCTGCAGCCTCGCGCTCCACAAACTCGAAGCGGCGCACGAATTTGTCCACCGTGCCCTTGAGCGCGAACTCTGGATGGACGTCCACGAACCGCGCCACGTTGATGGCAGCGAACAGCACGTCGCCGAACTCTTCCTGTATACGCTCCTGCGGGCTGCCCGCGGCGATCTCCGCCCGGAGTTCCCGCACTTCCTCTTCCAGCTTCTCATAAGCGCCCCATACATCCGCCCAATCGAAGCCGACCTTTTTGGCTTTGTCCTGCACTTTGGCGGCGCGCATCATCGCGGGCATGGCCGCGGGCACGGCCTGCATGGCCCCTGCCTGGCTATTCTGTCCTTTTTCCTTCTTTTTTATAGCGTCCCAATTTTTTACAACATCGTCGGCGGTGTCGGCCTGCACGTTACCGAAGATGTGCGGGTGGCGGTGTATCATCTTTCGGCATTCGCCGTCGGCCACATCATCGATGTCGAAGTCCCCACGCTCGGCGGCCAGGCGTGCGTGAAACACGACCTGCAACAGCACGTCGCCCAGCTCCTCACACAGCTCGCCCATGTCGCCGCGGTCAATGGCCTCAAAAACCTCGTAGCTCTCCTCCAGCAGATATTGCTTGAGGCTCTCATGGGTCTGCTCCCGGTCCCACGGGCAGCCGCCGGGGGCGCGCAGCGTGTCCAGAACATCTACAAGGTCATAGAGCCCATAGCGAGCGGCGCCGGCAGCCTGGGGCGGTAGCAGCGCCATGGATCGGTGGTCGAAGCCCTCGAAGTGATCCAACTCGCCCAGCGTCGTGGCATGCACGTCGTCACCCAACCCTACCAATACCGGCGCGTCGTCACCATAGGCGGCGCTCAGAGCCAGCTTGACCTCCCCCGCCGTCAGGCGGCTGTCGATCTGGGTCACCACCAGTGCGAGCTTTGGGTTCGGCCGGCAGCTGCCCAGCCAAGCCGCCGGCGCCGTGGCCGTGGCAGTGGCTGTAACGCCATGCAGCGTGGCGCACCGGGCCAGGAAAGGCGCGGTCTCATCGGCGTTTGGGATCATATCAAAGGCAAAGTCTGCCTTAAAGTCATTCAGCAGACGCTCCACGGTGCCGTCGCCGGCAATGCCCTGCCCGGGCACGGCATAGCACACCGCGCCGTGCTGCCGGGCAGCGTCGGCCACAGCCCGCGCTGCCAGTACATTAAGCTCATCGAAATCCTCCGCCTGATCATACACCTCGTCCAGCGTATCAAATGCGATGCCCTGTGCCATAAGCTCCTGGGCCGCCGGGTGTTTGTCCGTGCGCAGGATCACCGGACCTTGTGCCAGCGCGGCCAGCGTGCGCCCGGTCAGCCAGCCGCTCTCCCATGGGCCCAGGCCCACGATGGTTATCTTTGGTGTCATGTCATTCTCCCTTGTTCTCTATCTGAGCAACTTATACCGTTTCAACAAGTTGGCCAGCTTGCCGCCGCCGGGCATGAAGGCCAGCTCATCTTTCCCGATGACGCCGAACACCACGGCCACCAGCGCATAGGCCGGAACCGCCGCCACGATGGCCAGTACCGTGGCTGTGGCCATGCCCGTGAAGGGCGACACATAGCGCTCGATGACCCACGCGCACACACCCATGAAGCCCGCCGCCAGCAACGGACGGATCAGCATGCCGCCCAGACGGAAGTGGATCTTGGCCATGCGGGCGATACAGACGACGTTGATGATCGCAGCCAGAGCGTAGCACGCCACGGTACCCCAGGGCGCGCCGTGGATGTTCAATTCCGGAATACCGATCAGGATATAGTTGAGTACGATCTTTGTTAGCGCACCGACGGCCAGGCTGATCATGGGTACACGCACCAGACCCAGCCCCTGTAGCACACCGTTGGTGCTCTGCACGATGGACAGGAAGATGACACTGATCGATGACACCATCAGCAGGTCGCCGCCGATAACATAGAGTGCGTCCGTCATGTCCTTGCCGTGGAACAGCAGTCGCAGTATGGGCT
>JAEZSC010000098.1 GCA_023422005.1 Bacillota bacterium
CCGGGTGCAGCAGCAAGCCCAAGGATGCTGATGTGCAGACCAGCGTACAGCAGGCGGACACAGATGACACACAAACCAGCGCTGATGTACGCAAGACGGTATTGTACTTCCGCGACGCCAGCGGCTACTTGGTGCCGGTGATGAAAAGGATCCCCATGGAGGAAGGCATCGCCAAGGCAGCGCTCAAGAGCCTGGTGGCCGGCACGACCGAGGACGCGAAGCTTGCCTCTCTGGGCGTGCAGAGCACCGTGCCCGCCGGCACGACCTTTGATCTGGACATCGCCAAGGATAGGGCGACCGTCAACCTGAAGATGACCGGCAAGTGCGATAGCAAGCAGACAGAACAGGCGATGATCGGCTCCGTGGTCAACACGCTGCTGGGCTTTGACACCGTCAAGGAAGTCAGCGTCCAGATCAACGGCCAGATCGTGGACAAGCTGCCCAACGGCGCCATCGTCGAAGCCAAGTACACCCAGCCGCAGCTCAACATTGAGCCCACCGGCGCGCCGGGCACCGCCGACGGCAAGGTGGAGCTGTGCTTCACCAACACCACTGGCAAGGCCATCGTACCTGTGTACCGTGTGGCCTCCGACACTGACGACCTGACCACGGCCCTGTCGGAAATGATGATGCCCGCCGATGGCACTGAGCTTGTAAGCTTCTTCCCGCCGTCCTGCGACATCCTGGGCGTCAGTGTGGCAGATGGTGTGGCCGAGATCAACCTGTCAAAGGAGTTCGCCACGATCTCCGACAATCCGGCTCTGGAGGCCGTGACGCTGCGGGCGCTGACGACCGTGTGCACGCAGTTCGAGGGCGTGAAGTCTGTAAGCCTGCTGGTGGAAGGCAAGGCTTATGAGCCCACCGTATCCACCGCCGCCGGTCTGGATGGAATCAAGGATGGTTTCCTGAATTACTATGACTGATATACCTACGGACTGAACCTGAGCCGCTCGGAAATCCGGGCGGCTCTTTTCGTAGTTATTCAAAGAATGAGAGTCAGAGCAGAAAGCCGACCAACGATTCATTCGGCGGGAGGAAACAGAGAATACGTACAAGGTCGTTATATTGCCCGCCCACAGGCGAAATAGGCTCAATATAAACAGAATGAGGTCTAGAGTGAAGATATCGCCCGGCGACATGTGCTGCGGGCGATGAACGATGGCCAAGACAAGACGTCTAAATCGCCGGCGATGCATAGGCATCGTCGGCGAATAAATCCGGGCGGCTTTTTCTTGACATCGTGAACGCCGCTGGGGTATGGTAAGGCTGATTTTTGAAACAAAGGAAGAATTGCCCATGCGTCCCGATAGCCGCAAGCCCGACCAACTACGCCCCATCCGCATCACGCCGCATTTCATCGGCTCCGCGCCCGGCTCCGCGCTCATCGAATGGGGGCGCACGCGGGTCATCTGCACAGCCACGCTGGAGGACAAGGCTCCGCCCTTCAAGATCGGCAGCGGGGAGGGGTGGCTGACCGCCGAATACGCGATGCTGCCGGCGTCCACATCCACCCGCAAGGCCCGGGAGACCATCAAGCCCGACGGCCGCAGCATGGAGATCCGCCGGCTCATCGGCCGCTCCCTGCGGGCGGTCATCGATTTCCAGGCCCTGGGCGAGCGCAGCGTGTGGCTAGATTGCGACGTCATAGAGGCCGACGGCGGCACCCGCACGGCGTCGGTCACCGGCGCCTATGTGGCGCTGGCGCTGGCGGTGCAGCGCTGGCTGGCCGACGGCACGCTGTCGGCATCGCCGATCAAAGGCGCTTTGGCCGCTGTTTCTGTGGGCATCGTGGCCGGCGAACCGCGGTTGGACCTGTGTTACGCCGAGGACAGCCACGCCGACGTGGACATGAACGTTGTGATGACCGAGGACGGGCGCTTCGTGGAAGTGCAGGGCACCGGCGAGGGCGGCACGTTCAGCAAGGCCGATCTGGATAAGCTGCTGCGGCTGGCGGCCAAGGGCTGCCGGCAGCTGATGACCGCCCAGCGAAAGGCCCTCAAGGCCGCCGGGGTGGAGCATGTCTGAGCGGCGCCTTGTCATCGCATCCAACAACGCCGGAAAAATTCGGGAGATCAAAGCCATCCTGGGCGCGCGCTTCCCTTCCATCGTATCCATGGCCGAAGCCGGGCTCAACATGGACGTGGAGGAGACCGGCGCAACCTTTAAGGAAAACGCGATCCTGAAGGCCAGGGCAGTGGCACAGGCCTGCGGTGGGCCAGCGCTGGCCGACGATTCCGGCCTGGCGGTGGACGCGCTTGGCGGCGCGCCGGGCATCTATTCGGCGCGCTACAGCGGCGGTGATGACCAGGACAACAACGACAAGCTGCTGCGGGAGATGCAGGGCCAGGCCGACCGCCGCGCCCGTTACGTATGCGCCATGGCGCTGGCCCGGCCCAACGGCACGGTCGTGACCGCCGAGGGCCGCTGCGAGGGCTTCATCGGTACCGAACCGAAGGGCAAGCGCGGCTTTGGGTATGATCCGCTGTTCCTCGTGGAGGGATACGACGGCCTGACCATGGCTGAGTTGCCCGATGAGGAGAAGAACCGCATCAGCCACCGCAAGCGCGCCATCGAAGCGCTTCTGCAAAGGTTGGAAGCAGGCGAGTCGTGAGGATACTCGTGGTCAGCGACACCCACAACAGCCCCGAGCTGCTGCGCGCCGCCGTGCGCCATGCCAAGGGCGCCGATATGCTGCTGCACTGCGGCGATGGCGTGCGCGATTGCGACGCTTTGGAGGACATCTTCCGAGGCGAGATCGCCCGGGTGAAGGGCAACTGCGACTTCTCACCCGGCGACGTCACGGAGCTCTTTCTGCCTCTGAACGGCGCGAACATCTTCCTGACCCACGGCCACCTGTACGAGGCCAAATACACGCTGAACAAGCTGTGGTTCAAGGGCAGGGAAGTGGGTGCGGACATCGTGTGCTTCGGCCACACCCACGCGCCGCTGCTGGAGCGCCAGGGGGAGATGACACTGCTGAACCCCGGCAGCCTGCGCGGCGGCAAAACCTACGCGATGATCACGCTTCAGGATGGGAAGGCGGACATCGCGATGAAAGACCTGATGCGTTGGAAGTAAGGATTCCCAAATGAATATAGACGGAGGACGCTCATGAAACGGCAGAACCTCAGCATGTCCTGGCACTTCACCCTCAACGGCGGCGGGGAGGCCGTCATCGATTTGCCCCACGACTTTTCAATCGGCCAGCCGCGCACCGCCGACAGCCGCATGCTTGACAAGGGCGGCTTCTTCCAGGGTGGCAGCGGAATCTACCGCAAGACGCTGCCTGCCGGCAAGCCCGCCAAGGCGGTGCTGGAGGTCGAGGGGGCCTACATGAACACCGAGGTGTTCGTCAACGGTAACCTGGCGGCCTTCCACCCCTACGGCTATACGTCCTTCCATGCGGATTTGACGCCGTGGCTGCTGGAGGATGCGCCCAATGAGCTGCAGATTCGCGTGCATAACAACGCGCTGCCCAATTCCCGCTGGTATTCCGGCAGCGGGCTGTACCGCCCGGTTTGGCTGCTCGTCGCCGAAGGCTCGCACATCGCGCCGTGGGGTGTCTTCGCCTCCACGGTGGAGGCTTCTGAGCAACGCGCCCTGTTGCGGGTAGAAACCCAACTGTGCGGCGCAGGCCTGCTGCGGCACTCGCTGCTGGATGCATCCGGCGCGGCGGTTGCGGTCTGCGAGGCCCAGGCCGAGGGCCTCAACGTGCAGGAATTGGCCGTCGCGCAGCCCCGCCTGTGGGATGTGGACGCCCCCAACCTCTACACGCTGCGCAGCGAGCTGCTGGCGGACGGCGTCGTCGTGGATTCAGTGGATACTGTGGTAGGCTTGCGCACCATCGCGCTGGACAAGGCCCAGGGCTTCCTGCTCAATGGCAAACCGCTTAAGCTCAAGGGCGGCTGTGTGCACCACGACTGCGGTATCCTGGGCTCTGCCGCGTGGCGGGCCGCCGAGGAGCGCAAGGCCCGCGCATTGAAGGACGCCGGATACAACGCCGTGCGCTGCGCCCACAACCCGCCGTCGGTGGACTTCCTGGACGCCTGCGACCGCATAGGCCTGGTGGTCATGGATGAGGCCTTCGACTGCTGGCGCATGGGCAAGACACCCTACGACTATCATCTGTACTTTGAGGATTGGTGGCAGCGGGACCTGACATCCATGGTGCTGCGAGATCGCAACCACCCCAGCATCGCCTTCTGGTCCACCGGCAACGAGATCACCGAGCGTTTTGGCCGGTCCGGCGGCTATGAGCTGGCCCGCCGCCTGGCCGTCGCCGTACGTGAGCTGGACAGCACGCGTTTTGTATCCAACGCGCTGTGCGGCGCCTTTGAATACCCGGAGGGGGAGTGGGGCGAGAGCAGCGCACCCTTTGCCGCGCCGCTGGATGTGGTGGGCTACAACTACCTGTGGCGGCGCTACGAGGAGGACCTGCAGCGCTTCCCGGATCGTTTCATACTGGGTACCGAGACCATCGCCGGCGAGGCTTGGGAGACCTGGCAGGCCACCTTGGCCGATCCCCGGGTCATCGGCGATTGCGTGTGGACCAGCATGGACTACATCGGCGAAGCGGGCATCGGCCATTCCTTCTTGCCCGACGAGGATGGCCGCACCCATGGGCTGGGCTTCCCGTGGCACCTGGCCAACTGCGGCGATCTGGACATCCTGTGCCGGCCCCGGCCCCAGTCCTACTACCGGCAGATCCTCTGGGGCCACCGCAAAGCGCCGTGGATCGCCGTGCACCGGCCCAACGCCAAGGGCATCAAGCCCAGCTACAACTACTGGGGCTGGAGCGATGTGCACCACAGCTGGAGCTGGCCTGGCGCCGATGGATACAAGACCTATATCGACGTCTACAGCGATGCCGACGAGGTGGAGCTGATCGTCAACGGCGTGTCGCTGGGCCGCCAGCCCGCCGGTGCAGTCGCGCGCAACATCGCCAGTTTTGAAACCGTTTACGCGCCGGGCAGCGTGAAGGCCGTGGCCTATGTGGACGGCAAGGCGGTGTCGGAAGATGCGGTGCAGACCTGCGGCGCGCCCGCGGCCATTCGCCTGGACGCCGACCGCGCCCAGATGGAAGCGGGCTGGCAGGGGCTGGCCTATGTAACGGCCACGGTTGTGGATGCGCAGGGGCAAACGGTGCCCTATGCCGGCAACATGCTGTACTTCGCCGCCAGCGGCGCGGGCGCTCTGGCCGCCGTGGGCACCAACGACCCTGTCTCCCGCGAGCCCTACACGGGCAACAGCCGCAGCGTTTTTGAGGGCACGGCGGTGTGCGCGATCAGGAGCCAGGGCCAGCCGGGAGCCGTCACGCTGACTGTAAGTGCCGAAGGGCTGCAGAGCGCACAGCTGGTTCTTCAGGCGATTTAGCTGCTTGATTGACACATAATACAGAGGGCTGTCACTGGGTTGCGGCCTGCAGGCCACTGGAACCCTCTCCCCAGACCCCTCCCCCGTCACCGGGGGAGGGGATTTTTGATAAGGTTGCCGCATCGTTCCAATGCGGCAAAGATTCGACGGGCGGCAAGGGCTTGCTGCACACAAATGCTTTGCTCGTCTTAGCAATCGAGGCAGATCCATTGCCTTCCTTATTATTTGTCTTACACACACTATGGGGCCGAAGGTTTCCAAAGGGCGACCGGAAAGCCCTTTGGTCGCGCCTTCAGGCGCGAAATCTTTCCTCTATACATGACTCATAAAACGTGGTATACACCTCATCAGTCGCCTGCGGCGACAGCTTACCCTCAAGGGGAAGCCTTGCATCTATACTTACTGATGTGCAGAAGCCCGTTCTCCGCGGGGAGAACGGGCTTCTCTGTGTTGCGAAAGGAAAGGATTACTGTGCCGCCTTCTGAGCGTACTCCTGAAAAAGCTTGATATAAATCCAATAGTTCTCCAGCGTGACCCCCGGCGGCGTCTGGTGGTCCACCGAGGGGATGTAACCGCCGGAGCGCATCACCGGCAGCAGGCGTTCGAACTCCGCGCGCATGGCAGCTTCGCCATGGGGCATCACCATCTTGTCATAACCGCCCAGCATCAGGAAGCGCGGATAAGCCGCCCGTATGGCGTTCAGGTCCACGCCGGCCTGCCGTTCCAGCGGATAGACGCCCTCGATGCCGGCGCGCTGCATCCAAGGCACCATCGTCGTGATGTCGCCGTCGCTGTCGATGAACACCTTGACGCCGCGCTTCTGGATTTCAGGAATCACCCGGTGGTAATAAGGAAGAAGGAACTCATTAAACAGAGCCTCGGACAGCATGGGACCGTGGTTGTAGCTCATGTCCTCGGCAAAGCCGACCATGTCCGGCTGCAGCACCGAGCAAACAGCGTCGATGGCGCGGATGTTGAAATCCGCCAGGTCGCTGTTCATGCGGTGCATGAGTTCCGGTTCATCATAGAATGCGTAGAGGTGCGGCTCGATGCCGAAGAGCGTGCGGGGAAACCAGAAAAAACCGTCCAGCCATACGCGCAGCAGGATGTCGCCGCGCTCGTGGCGCTCCTTGTATTCCCGGCACTGGTTCAGGATGTCCTCTATCCTGGCGTCGTTATACAGATAGGGCAGTATGTCGTCATAGCTGCGCTCCCCGCCTATGATGGGGCCACCGTGATAGGCGGGAGAGGGCATGCCGCCGCCGGCCGCTCTGGCGTAGATGACCATCATCGGGTCCAGCCCGAAGTGCTCCATGGATTGCTGGAACTCCATTGCCGGCAGCCCCTGGGCCACCCAGTTGTCCATCGTCGCGTCCCACCACGCGGCCCATTCCACCATTGGCAGGCGGTCCAACCCGCCTTCAAAGTTCAACACCCTGCGGAAACGCTCCCTGGAAGTCATCGCACACCTCGTGTTCATTGGGATTGCGGCTGTAACTCAGCATGAGTATATCATAATGGAATCATAGCGGAGAGCGCCCGCGGAAATAACAACAAGATATGTCAAATAAGCGTCAAGGCAAGGCAAACATCCAATGGCCCCGGTGTGCTGTATGCAGAATGAGACAAAATGGTGTATACTAAAAAAGATCATGAGATAAACCATATAAAATACTCGGCTGTGGAAGGAACCGAAATTTCATGAAATATTCGCTCAGACTGGTTTGGTACATCGCTAAGGTCGCCGGCATCGCGGTGTCGGTGTTCGCTATTCTTGTGGTGACGTTTTTCGTGGCCATGGATTCGGCCAATGTGTATGTCATCGTGACCGACGGCATGAAGGCCCGTGCCGGTTCGGTGCTGACTCCCGGTGAGGACATCGACCTTTCCAAGTATTTTTCCCAGTCGTATTTGAAAAACGAAGCGCCGGACACCACGGCTTATTCCGACTTCATCATCTCAGACTTCAACTACAAACTGACCGTGGAATCGTTGTGGTGCAAGCCCTGGGAGGACACTGCCACGGTCACTGTTGTGGAGAGCATACCGGATTTCAAGTTCACCTCCAGCAACGGCGACGACGCCGAGTCCGACGTGATCATCAGCCCCCAGTGGCCCAAGACCCGCTATCAGCTCATCTGCCGCCAGGTGGATGGCGCGTGGCGTATCTTTGAGGTAAAACAGCTGGAGACGCTTCTGCCCGACCCCACGCGCACGCCGGAACCCACCTATTTCATCACGGCCACACCGCTGCCCACGCCCAGCCCCACGCCGGGCCTGATCACCACGCCCACTCCCACGCCGGGAGCGGAAGCCTCGCCGGATGCCTCGTGACGCGATGAGAATAGGCGGCATCGAAATTCCGCAGGGGGCGCTGCTGGCGCCCATGGCGGGCGTCACCGACCTGCCTTTCCGGCGGATCTGCGCTGAAATGGGCGCGGCACTCACGTACACCGAGATGGTAAGCGCCAAGGGCCTGCTCTATTCGCCGGACCGCTCGCAGGCACTGCTGGCCGGCGCCGGCGTGGCCGGGCCCAGGGCCATGCAGCTTTTCGGCAACGAACCTCAGGTGATGGCCGACATGGCGCTGCGGTTCGGCGCGGAATATGACATCGTGGATGTGAACATGGGGTGCCCGGTGCCCAAGATCGTGAAGGCCGGCCAGGGCAGCGCTTTGATGCAGCAACCCCAATGGGCGGCGCAGATCGTCTCCACGCTGGCGCAGCAGTTGGGCAAGCCCGTCACCGTGAAGATACGCAAGGGTTGGGACGACCAGCATATCAACGCCGTGGACTTTGCGCTGCGCATGCAGGATGCCGGGGCCGCGGCCGTGGCCGTGCACGGGCGAACCCGCGAGCAGTTCTACAGCGGCCGAGCCGATTGGGACATCATCGCCCAGGTCAAGCGGGCGCTCAGCGTGCCTGTGATCGGCAACGGCGACGTGGCCTGTGGTGACGATGCCTTGGCCATGCTGCGCCACACCGGCTGTGACGCTGTGATGGTGGGCAGGGCGGCCCAGGGCAACCCGTGGATCTTCGAAGAAATCCTCTGTGCCCTTCGCGGTGAGCAAATGGTTGCGACAACCCTGGCGCACCGGCTGGCAGTGGCCCGCCGCCACAGCACCGAGCTGTGCGAGCTCAAGGGAGAGGCCGTAGCCGTGCAGGAGATGCGCAAGCAGCTCTCGTGGTACATCAAGGGTGTGCCCGGCGCTGCCCGCTGGCGCTTCCGGCTCAACGCGCTGAACCGCATGGAGGAGATCGCCGGGCTGCTGGATCAGTTGCTGGCGGAAAATACAGGCTCGTAGCAGCACGCCTTGTGCGTCGCGTTGTTTGCACCCGGCACATATGGTATAATATTGTATCCTTTGCATGGAGGATGCTGTGGCACCCAAAAAACGAAAGAAAAAAGCGCCGCCCAAAGCGGTGCGGCATAAGCGCTTTGAAGTATCCGGCCTCATCCTGATGGCGCTGGGTGTTTTTATGTTCGTTAGCTTGTTCACGGAATCCATCGGTGTGGTGGGCCACGGCATCAAACAGGTGCTGTTTGGCGTGTTCGGCGTGGCGGCCTACGCGCTGCCAATTCTCATTACGGCTCTGGGCGTTGTCGTTATCGTCGCTGGCTATGAAGCGATCAAGTGGTTCCCCGTGACGGTGTGGACGGTGTTCGCTGTGCTGGCGCTGGCGCTGCTGCACATGTACTATCTGCCCAGGCTGGACAGCAAGAGCTTTCTGAGCTTCGTGGTCACGTCCTTTGACCTGGCCCGTACGAAGTCCGCCACCGGCGGAGCGCTGGGATCCATGGTCGCCTATCCACTCCACTACTTATTCGGTTTTCCAGGTGCAATCATATTCCTGATCGCATTCCTGCTGGCCATCGTGCTCATCATGACGCGGCTGAGCCTGCGCCGCCTGGGTGAGAATGTGCGAGACAACGTGCGCGACACCGTGGCGGTGATGGCAGAGCGGCAAGAACAACGGCAAGAGCAGCGGCACGAACAGCGCCAGGAGCGCGCACAGGCGCAGGCCCGCCGCGGGCAGCGGCTGTATGTGGACAATCTGGCCACCGGCGGCAAGTCTGCAGGCACGGCTGCCGATGTTGATCTGCTCAACGCTTCAATGTTCCAGCCCATGCCAGAGGCGGTGGGGGAGCAGACACGCGGCATTCCCCGGGTCATGGAGGAGCCCCAGCCATTGAGCGGCAGCTTCCAGCAAGCCAGCTTGTTTGAGCATGACGAACCGGAACAAGAGCTGGAAGCCGAGGAGCCGGATCACGGACATGACCGCAATGCCGCGGCCCACGCCCCCGGGAAGCCCGCCGAAAAGGCTGCCGCCCCCGCGCCGGTTGTGCCGGCCATTGCAACCGCCGAGGCGGAGCCGCCGCCCTACGTGATCCCTCCTGTAAACCTGCTGACCAAATCGCCCCGGACCACCGACAACAGCGCCGAGGAGATCAACCGCGGCGCGGCGCTGCTGGAGGAGACGCTGATGAGCTTTGGCGTGAGCTCCAAGGTCATCAACGTGTGCCGAGGCCCGGCCATCACCCGTTACGAGCTGCAGCCCGCCGCCGGCGTGAAGATCAGCCGTATCGTCAACCTGTCCAACGACATCGCGCTGAACATGGCTGCCCAGGGCGTGCGCATCGAGGCGCCCATCCCCGGCAAAGCAGCCATCGGCATCGAGGTGCCCAACGCCGTCATTTCCATGGTCAAGCTGCGGGATGTGCTGGAAAGCCCCGAGTTCCAAAAGGCCGAAGCGCCGATGAGCTTCTGCCTGGGTAAGGATATCGCCGGCAAGAACATCGTGGCCGACGTGGCCAAGATGCCCCACATGATGATCGCTGGCTCCACCGGCTCGGGCAAGAGCGTGTGCATCAATTCGCTGATCGTGAGCATCCTCTACAAGGCTTCGCCGGAGCAGGTGCGCATGATCATGATCGACCCCAAGATCGTGGAACTCAAAGTGTACAACGGCATACCGCACCTGCTGATCCCCGTGGTCAGTGACCCCAAGAAGGCTGCCGGCGCGCTGAACTGGGCGGTGCAGGAGATGGTGCGCCGCTATGAGCTGCTGGCCGATAAAGGCGCCCGCGACATCCACCGATACAACCAGATCGTGGAAGGCGAGGAGGACGGCGAACGCCTGCCCCAGATCATGATTGTCGTGGACGAGCTGGCGGACCTGATGATGGTGGCCCCCAACGAGGTGGAAGACTCCATCTGCCGCCTGGCCCAGATGGCCCGTGCCGCCGGCATGCATCTTGTCATCGCCACACAGCGCCCGTCGGTGGATGTCATCACCGGCGTCATCAAGGCCAACATTCCCTCGCGCATCGCCTTTGCTGTGAGCTCCCAGGTGGACAGCCGCACGATACTCGACATGGCTGGCGCGGAAAAACTGCTGGGCCGCGGCGACATGCTCTTCGACCCCTCCGGCGCCAGCAAACCGCTGCGCGTGCAGGGCGCCTATGTATCCGAGAACGAGGTCGAGAAGGTCGTGGAGTTCATCAAGCAGCAGTACAAAGCCGCCGAATATGACACCGAGGTGCTCAGCAACGTCAACAGCTTTGAACTGCCCACGAAGAAAGGTAGAGGTGGCGGAGGCTTCTCCTCTTCTGAAGAGGGCGGCGATGATGAGTACTCCGAGCGCCAATATGACGCGCTGCTGATGGACGCCATGAACGTCGTGTACGACACCGGTCAAGCCAGCATCTCCATGGTGCAGCGCAAGCTCAAGGTCGGCTATGCCCGGGCGGCGCGGCTGGTGGACGAGCTGGAGGAGTTGGGCGTCGTGAGCCCCTCCACGGGCAGCAAGCCCCGCGACATCCTAAAGACCCGGGCCGACGCCGCCGCCACCATCGAACAATACCGAGGTTGAAGCAAACAATGAGAATTGCCTTTAAGATGCTGGGCTGCCCCAAGAACGACGTGGATGCCGAAGTCATGATCTACCTGCTGCGGGAGGCCGGCCATGACATCGTGGGCGACCCTTCCGTGGCCGACGCCATCATCGTGAACACGTGCGGCTTTATCAAGGACGCCAAGGACGAATCGGTGGATGCCATACTGGAGATGGCCGAGCATAAAAAGACCGGCTCCTGCCAGCGCCTCATCGTGTCCGGGTGCCTGAGCCAGCGCTACAACAAGCAGCTCTTTGACGCCATACCAGAAGTGGACCTGATGATCGGCGTAAACGACTACGGCCGCATTGTGGCTCTCGTGGAGGGCGCCACCGGCGACCGCGTGCTGGCCTGCTCACCGGACCCGGCTTCACCCTTCATTCCCGGCCGCGCCATATCCACGCCCAAGCACTATGCGTATCTGAAGATCGCCGAAGGGTGCAGCAACCGATGCGCTTATTGTGCGATACCGGCCATCCGCGGCCCCTACCGCAGCCGTGACCCTCAGAGCATCGTGCAGGAGGCGGAAATCTTGACCCGTCAGGGGGCTAAGGAGCTGATCCTGATTGCCCAGGATACCACTCGCTACGGCATGGACCTGGGCGCTGATGCCGGTCTGGTGCCTCTGGTCCACAGCCTGACCGGTGTGGAAGGCGTAGAGCGCATCCGGCTGCTGTATTGCTATCCGGAGTTGGTGACCGATGAGCTGCTGGAACTCGTGGGCACCCACCCGAAGCTGGCCCGCTATCTGGACATCCCGCTGCAGCACATCGACGACGGCATACTGCGCGCCATGAACCGCCGCAGCACCGAAGGGCAGATCCGAGCGCTGATCGAGAAGATCCGTTCCAAGTACGACATCGCGCTGCGTACGACGTTCATCGTAGGCTTCCCCGGCGAAACCGACGGGCAGTTTGATAACCTGCTGCACTTCGCCCAGGACGCCCGCTTTGAGAACATGGGCGCTTTCGTCTACAGCCCCGAAGAGGGCACGCCGGCCTATAAAATGAAACCCCGGGTGCCCAAGCGCACCTCCGAGCGCCGCCGCCATCAGCTCATGATGGCCCAGCAGGAGATCTCCACGGCGCTGCTGGCCGCCCAGGTTGGCAGCGAGCGCCTGGCGCTGGCCGATGGCATCGATGAGAACGGCGACCTCGTGTGCCGCACCGAAGCACAGGCGCCGGATATCGACGGCGTGACCTATGTGTCCGGCGGCAGCGCTGATCTCGTAGGCTCCATGTTGCGGGTACGAATCACCGGATCCACCGAATATGATCTACGGGGGGTGGTACTATGAACTGGGCAAACCGCCTGACCGTGATGCGGATGCTGATCATACCGGTGTTCTTGGTCTTTCTCTACTTGAACGATAAAACTTCCATGCTGGTGGCCGCAGGGCTGTTCCTGCTGGCGTCGCTGACCGATATCCTGGACGGCTACATCGCCCGGCGGGAGAAGAAGGTCACCGTGTTTGGCAAGGTGTTCGATCCCATCGCCGACAAGCTGCTGGTGCTGGCCGCGCTCATCGTGCTCGTGGAGCAGAAGCAGCTGCCTTCGTGGATCGTCATCATCATCATCGGACGGGAGATCCTGATCAGCGGGTTCCGCATCGTGGCCGCGGACAAGGGCGAAATCATCTCGGCCAGTTGGCTGGGCAAGACCAAGACCGTACTGCAGGATGTGGCCGTGATCCTCTATCTGCTGCATGGCTTGCCGGCCTTCCAGTGGCTGGATGTGCTGTGGCTGCCGCAGATAGCCATTGGCGCTGCACTGGTGTTCACCGTGTGGTCCACCATCGATTACTTCGTCGTCAACAAGAGAGCCTTCTCCGCGGAGGGATAATTCAAAGTAAATGGTGCCGAAGGTTTCCAAAGGGCGATCGGAAAGCCCTTTGGTCTTGCAAGGCAATCAGCTTGCTGATTGCCGGTCGGTCCGCAGACCGATGCGTGCCCACAGGCGCGAAATTCCTTAACTAGTGGTTAAGAAAGGAATAATTTAATAAAGATGATCGCCGAAATTCTGTGCATCGGTACTGAATTGCTGATGGGCCAGGTGGTCAACACCGACGCGCAATATCTATCGCAGGAATTGAGCCGCCTGGGCATCGGTGTCTACCGCCACACGACCATCGGCGACAATCCCCAGCGGTTGAGGGAGACATTCCTGACGGCGCTGGGGCGCAGCGACATCGTGATCACGACCGGCGGCCTGGGGCCCACGATGGACGACCTGACCAAAGAGACCATCGCGGAAGCGCTGGGGCTGAAGATGGCGCTGCACGAGGAATCCCTGGAGACGCTGCGCGCGTGGTTCACGCGCTTCAACCGGGTCATGACGCCCAACAACGAGCGCCAGGCGTGGTTCCCCGAGGGCAGCATCGTGCTGCGCAACGAGCGCGGCACCGCGCCGGCCTGCATCGTGGAAACCGGCGGCAAAGCCGTTATCATACTGCCCGGACCACCCAGAGAGCTCACGTGGATCTTCGACCATGAGGTCGTGCCATATTTGCAGCGCCGCGTCAACAGCCACTTCCACACGGTGCATTTGCGTTTTTTCGGCATCGGCGAATCGGAGCTGGAGCATCGTGTCCGGGACATCATGGAGGCCCAGAGCAACCCGACCATCGCACCCTATTGCTCCGCCGGCGAGGTGATGCTGCGCGTGACGGCCAGCGCTCCCACCGAGGAGCAGGCCGCGGCGCTGGTGGAGCCGGTGCAGGCGCAGATACTGGACAGGGTGGGGCAGTTCCTGTACACCGACCGCTGGGGCTCACTGGCCGAGACGGTTGTGCGCCTGCTGGCTGAACGTAGTCTGACGCTGAGCACGGCGGAGAGCTGCACCGGAGGCATGCTGGCCTCCGACATCGTGGATATTTCCGGCTGTTCGGCGATGTTCCTTGGCTCCGTTGTGGCCTACAGCAACGATGTGAAGTGCAATACATTGGGCGTGAGCGAAGCCACGCTGCGGGAGCACGGCGCCGTCAGCGAGGAAACGGCCCGCGAAATGGCCTCCGGGTGCCTTCGGCTCTTTTCGTCGGACTACGCCCTTTCCACGACAGGCATCGCTGGGCCCGATGGCGGCACCGCCGAAAAGCCCGTAGGCCTGGTGTACATCGCGCTGGCCCGCCGCGACGGCGATGTGCAGGTGCGCCGCCTGCTGCTTGCCAACCGCGAACGCGCCTTCGTGCGCCACGTGACGTGCCTGAACGCGCTGGACATACTACGTCAGACAATCGCAGGCGACCATTAAAGGCACAAGGGCGAAAAAATGTTTGCATTTCATACCTGTGTATACTAAAATTAACTACATGAAGCACGGATGAACGCGCCGAAGCGGGAGGACAAAAGCATGACGACCACAGACAAAGCAAAGGCACTGGAACTGGCCCTGGGCCAGATCGAAAAACGCTTCGGCAAGGGCTCCATCATGAAGCTCGGCGACACCAACACGCTGGACGTAGAAGTCATCCCCACGGGGTGCCTGGCGCTGGATGTGGCGTTGGGCATCGGCGGCATTCCCCGGGGGCGCATCATAGAGGTCTTCGGGCCGGAATCTTCCGGTAAGACCACGATCACGCTGCACATGATCGCCGAGACACAGAAGCGCGGCGGCATGGCCGCCTTTATAGACGCCGAACACGCGTTGGACCCGATCTATGCCCGCAACTTGGGCGTTGATGTGGACAACCTGTATGTCTCCCAGCCGGATACCGGCGAGCAGGCGCTGGAGATCGCCGACGCATTGATCCGCAGCAATGCCATCGACATCATCGTGGTGGACTCGGTGGCGGCGTTGGTGCCCCGGGCGGAAATCGACGGCGAGATGGGTGATTCCCATGTGGGCCTGCAAGCCCGCCTGATGGCCCAGGCGCTGCGCAAGCTGGCCGGCGCCATCAGCAAGTCCAGCACCGTGATGGTCTTCACCAACCAGCTGCGCGAGAAGGTCGGCATCATGTTCGGCAATCCGGAAACCACACCCGGTGGTCGAGCGTTGAAATTTTACGCCTCCGTCCGCCTGGACGTGCGCCGTTCTGAGACGCTCAAGAAGGGCGATGAGATGATCGGCAACCGCACCAAGATCAAGGTCGTCA
>JAEZSC010000145.1 GCA_023422005.1 Bacillota bacterium
AAGCTCAACGCATCGCGTTGAGCTTTTTCTGGCGGAGAAGGCGAGATTTGAACTCGCGCGCCGGTTTCCCGACCTACACCCTTAGCAGGGGCGCCTCTTGGGCCACTTGAGTACTTCTCCATGCCCAAATATATGTTGTTATTTTGAGAGATGTTGGCGGAGAGAGTGGGATTCGAACCCACGGATGCTCATCACATCAACGGTTTTCAAGACCGTCACCATCGACCGCTCGGACATCTCTCCATCCGCTGCCAGATGCGCTTCAATAGTATAGCAAACCGCGGACTCACTGTCAACTTTTTTGGTACAGACAGACCTCTGCGGCACACCTTGACAGCGTCAAACGCCACCCATATGATGGAAACGTGTGCGAAACGATTCGCGGAATACTCGACGAACATCCGAAGGGGGAAGAGGTATGAAGACCTACAGAGGCAGAAACCTCGATCTGATCGCCTATCCGATGGGGGGCATCGGCGCGGGCATGGTGTGCTTGCAGGGTACCGGCAGGCTGGGCAATGTGTCGGTGCGCAACAAGCCAGATTATCACAACGATCCCTATATATACAGCGCCGTCACGGTGCTGGGTGAACAGCCGCTGTGCCGCGTCGTGGAGGCGCCGGTGCCGGACCCGAATTTCTTCCTGCGCCTCAAGGATTCCGGAAACGGCCTTCATGGGACCAACCTGGGGCTACCGCGCTTCACCGAGGGTACATTCAGCGATCGCTTCCCCTTCGCCACAGTGCGCCTGACCGACGCCAAGATGCCGCTGAACGCCGACATCGTTGGCTGGAGCCCCTTTGTGCCCGGTGACGAGGACGCCTCCAGCCTGCCGGTGGCGGCGTTGGAGTACACGTTCACCAACACGTCCGACCGCCCGCTGGATGCCGTGTATTATTTCTGCGCGTTCAACTTCATGAAGACCGACGACAGTGCCCGCGTGCGGCCCATCGCCGACGGCTTCGTGCTGGAGCAGCCCGCCATTAAGGACAACCCTGCTGCCAAAGGCGCTTTCTGCGCCAGCGTGGACGACACGGCTTTCGTGGATACGGCATGGTTTCGCGGCGGCTGGTTCGATACGCAGACCATGCTGTGGAACGCCGTAAGCACCGGCAGCTACGGCCACAAGCGCCACGGTTCCGGCGGGCCGGCCAGCCCCGGCGCGTCGCTGGCGGTGCCCTTCCAGCTGCAGCCCGGCGCCAGCCGCACCATCCGGCTGCGCCTGAGCTGGTTCGTGGGCGCTTCGGACTTGCGCACGGGGCCGCAGGACGATTCCTGCTGCGACGAGGGCTGCGCCTGCCACAAGGAACCCCAGACATACCGGCCCTGGTATACATCCCGCTACGACAGCGTGGACGAGGTGGACGCCGACTGGCGTGAGCGCTATGACGCTTTGCGAGCCGACACCCGGCGCTTTACCGATTGCTTCTATGACACGACGCTGCCTGAGGACATCGTGGACGCCGTGGCCGCCAACCTGTGTATACTGAAATCCCCCACGGTGCTGCGCCAGCATGACGGCCGCCTGTGGGGCTGGGAGGGCTGCTGCGACGGCGTGGGCTGCTGCAACGGATCCTGCACCCACGTATATAATTATGCCCAGGCTCTGTGCCACCTGTTCCCGCGGCTGGAACGCTCGCTGCGGGACACCGAGTTCAACGTTTCCCAGGCGGAGAGCGGCCATCAGAACTTCCGCTCGGCCCTGCCCATCCGCCAGACCGACCACGACTTCCACGCCGCCAGCGACGGCCAACTGGGCGGCGTTGTGAAGGTATATCGCGATTGGCGCATCAGCGGCGATACGGCGTGGCTTAAGGCGCTGTGGCCCCAGGTGCGCGCCAGCCTGGAGTATTGCATCGAGCTGTGGGATCCGGACCATGAGGGCGTTGTGCGGCAACCCCACCACAATACCTACGACATCGAGTTCTGGGGTCCCGACGGCATGTGCACCTCCTTCTATCTGGGTGCGCTGCGGGCTGCCGGTGAGATGGCGGCGGCGCTGGGCGAGGCCAATCCGTTGTATGGGCAGCTCTACGAGCGGGGCCGCGCCTATCTGGAAAGCGAGCTGTTCAACGGCGAGTATTTCTATCAAAAGGTGCAGTGGCAGGGGCTGCGCGCCGAGCTGGACCTGACCGGCGCCAACCCCGAGACCCTCGCGCTGCTGAAAGCCGAGGGCCCCAAATATCAATATGGCGTAGGCTGCCTGTCCGACGGTGTGCTGGGCGCGTGGCTGGCGCAGCTCGTGGGTTTGGGCGACGTCCTGGATGGAGATAAGGTCAAGACAAACCTGCAAAGCATCTTCCGCTACAATTTCAAGGCCGACCTGAGCGAGCACGCCAACCCCCAGCGGCCGGGCTATGCCGCCAAGCACGACGCTGGCCTGCTGCTGTGCTCGTGGCCCCATGGCGGCAAGCCCTCGCTGCCCTTCGTCTACAGCGACGAGGTGTGGACGGGCATTGAATACCAGGTGGCTTCCCACCTGCTGCTCAAGGGCTTGGCCGAGCCGGCGCTGGCCATCGTGCGCGGCTTGCGCGCCCGCTACGACGGCACCGTGCGCAACCCCTACAACGAATACGAGTGCGGCCACTGGTATGCCCGGGCCATGGCATCCTACGCGCTGCTGCAGGGCTATACCGGCATCCGCTATGACGCCGTGGAAGGCGCGCTGTACGTGAGCCGCCGCTGCCCCGAGGGCACGAGGGCTTTCCTGAGCACGGCCGGCGGGTATGGCACCGTGACCGTGGCCGGCGGCCAGGCGGCGGTGGATATGGCCGAGGGAACGCTGGATGTAAAAGAGCTGGTCTGGACCGACTGAACCAAATAATTGCTAAGCGCCGCGGCCTTTGGGCTGCGGCGTTTTTGCGTCGTCTAGAGGCGTGAGCAAGCGGCAAACCGCCGCCCAACCGCATACAGTGTGATAGTACTGGGCACAGCCCGAGCGTGGCCTGCGCCCCGCCCGGTGCTGCCGGCCAGAAAGGAAGGCCCCCATGGACTCGATCACCATAGCCATCCTGGCTAAGGACAAGGCGCATCTGCTGCCGCTGTATCTGCAGTGCATCGAGCGGCAGACCTATCCGGCGTCATTGATCCGCCTGTACGTGCGTACCAACAACAACCGCGACAACACCGAGGCCATCCTGCGCGATTGGATTGCGCGGGTGCGTCATCGTTATGCGGAGATCTACTGGAACGCAGAGGATGTGCCCGAACGCGTGCAGGACTATAGCCCCCATGAGTGGAACTCGGTGCGCCTGCAGGCGCTGTGCCGGCTGCGCCAGGAATCTGTCGCCTGGGCCAAGGCTCGCAACACGCACTATTTCATTGCCGACTGCGACAACTTCATCGTGCCGGACACGATAGAGACGCTGATGAACACCGGCCTTCCGGTCGTGGGGCCGCTGCTGCGCAACGGCGACGATATGAAGAGCTTCTACGCCAATTATCATCACCTGACCGACAGCAACGGCTACTATAAGTCGTCTCCGCAGTATTACGACATCCTCTATCAGAAGGCCAAGGGGCTCATCCAGGTGGATGTGATCCACTGCACGTATCTCGTGCGCCGGGAGGTTCTGGAACACGCTTCCTACATCGACGGCTCCGGACGCTACGATTACGTGATTTTCAGCGATACGCTGCGCAAGAAGAGCATTCCGCAATACATCGACAATCGCCGGCTCTACGGCAAGCTGACCTTCTGCGACACCGCTGAGGACTTTGCCACTAAGGGCATCACCGCCGAGACATTGGACAGGCTTCAATAAAGAAATTCAGACAGCACAAACGCCGCAGCCTTTCGGGTCGCGGCGTTTATGAGTTGCCGGCTTAACCAGCGGCTAAAGCCGCCGGGCAATGTAGAGACTGGTAATCATATTGCGGGTCACTTGGCCATGGAACTGATCTCGGGCGATGCGCCTGAGCTCTTCCAGGACAGCCTCACGGTCCTCGCGGATGTTGATGTTGGAGTAAGTTGCGTACAGAGCGGCGACTTGGTCAGGGTCGAGGATCAACGACCAGGAGCGGGCTTCATGCTGGACGGCATCAAACGCGTGGGCCCGCTCCAGAGCCGCCAGCCGGGCCCCGGTGTCCAACGCAAAAGGCAAGCTGCCGGCACCCGCAGAAGGGCTTCTGTGGCCTTGAAGCAGGGCTGCCGTCGCTTCGTGGAAGGGATCGGGGCGGGTTGTGTCGCCGAATACATTCCAAACCATAACCCACCAGCCGCCAGGACGAAGCAGGCCAGCTACCTTGGCCAGCGCCTGGTCCTCGTTGAGCCAGTGGAAGGCTGTGGCGCAGATGCCAAGGTCAAAGCTGGCTTGGCACAACTGCGCATCTTCGAACGGCAAGGTAACCACTGTGAGCGCCTCATCCCCCACGGTCCTGCGAAGGAATTCCGCCGAGCGCTCATCGGGCTCGATGGCAACCAAGGGGTTGGCGCCAAGCGCAAGCAGACGGCGGGTCGCCGTCCCTGTCCCGGCGCCAATCTCGAAGGCAGCTGTGCCCTGCGCAAGCCCGCAATGGTCACATAGGGTCTCATAAACCCACTCGGGATAGGCGGGCCGTACAGCATGATAGCCTTCGGGATCACTCCCGAAGGCTATGCGACCGTATTGCCGATCAATAGGAGACTCTTTCACACCAAGCACTCTTTAATATTTGCCCAATTCTTTTACTTTGTCCACAATGGCCCGGAAGTTGTCCAGGCTGACCGAGTGGGGGATGGAGTGATCTGACGAGAAGATGAAGCCGCCGTTCTGCTTGAGCACCGGCACCACCTGCTCGATCTCCGCGATGATCTGATCCTTATGGTCCCACAACACGGCGTTGACACCGCCGTGGAGCACCAGGCGATCGCCGTATTGCGCCTTAAGAGCCAGCGGCTCCATGCCGGCCTTCACCTCCAGGGGGTTCAAGCAATCCACGCCGGCGGCCAGCACGTCCTCCAGCAGCGGTTGGATGAAGCCGCAGGAGTGCAGGTGTGTGTAGATGCCCTTGGCGTGAGCCCATTCGCAGGCGCGCTTGTGGTAGGGCTGCAGCAGCTCGCGGTACATCCGCGGCGAGAAGAACGGCGTGTGCTTGTAGCCCATGTCGTCATACCAGTGGATGGCGTCGAAGCGGTAGCCGGCGTCCCACATCATGTCGAATTGGGCAATGCTCATGTCCAGATAGTGGTTGAACATGTCCTTGACCCACTCGGGCTCCTCCATCATGGCCACCAGCAGCGTCTCGGTGCCCACCATCCAGCTGTGGGTCACGTCGAAGCCAAACCAGAAGCCCGCCTCCACCCAGCGGCCCTCGGCGCGCCATTTGGGGTAGTTCTCCTCCAGATATTGCCAGTTCACGCGGTCGCGCTGAGGTGTCATGCGCGCCTTGGCCTGCTCCCAAGCCTCAGGCGTCGTCACCGTGAAGTCCAGGAATTCCGGTGTGGAATCCATCTCCTTGAACTGCTTCATCGTGACGCCCCAGGGAGACGTGTAGATCGTATAATCCGCGGCGTCCTCGATGACCTTGGCCTCATAGCGGGGCGAGATATCGATGCCGACGCGCTCCAGCTTGTCCACAGCGAAATAATCCCGCCAGTCCACGCCCTCGGGCATGCCCTCGCGGTGCCAGCGGGCGATGGTGCCCTGCCAGGGGCCGTCGATGATGGGCACGCGGTCAGCCTCCCGGTGCTCGAACATCCGTTTGAAACGCTCATAACTGGTCATCTGTGTCATGTTTTCGCTCCTTCGTCGATCTGTCCGCCCCCATGATATGTCTTTGACGCCGCACCGTCAACGGTGGTAGAATGACACGCGGCAGAACACCAATAAAAAGTCATTTTTTTGATATCGGGGTGCGCCCATGTATCATGTGGACGGCGAATTTGGCCAGGTGCGCCTGATGGGGCATCTGCCCACCCAGACGGCGCTGCAGCAGTTGAGCTATGTGAGCTCCGCCGGCTGGCACCGCTGCAACGACAAATATCACATCACGTTGGACCGCTGCGACACCTGGCTGCTGCTGGTGACCATGGAGGGCAACGGCTATCTGCGTATGGATGGTTGTGAGCACGCGCTGGGCGCCGGCACGGCCACCGTCGTGGCGCCGGAGCAGGCCAGGGAGTATGGTGTGCCTCCCGGCGGCAGCTGGGAGTTCTACTGGATGCATTGCGGCGGGCTGTGCGCGCCGCTGCTGGAGCATTTGCGTTCGGCTTGCCCGCCGGTGTTCCCCATGGGCGCCCGCCAGGGGGAGATCGCGGCCGCCGTGGAAGAGCTTCTGCTCCTTAAAAACCGGCAGGAGCCCCAGTTCGAAGTGCACGCCTCGCGCATTGTCGGCGATGTGCTCCACGAACTGCTGCTGGGCTTTCAACCCGGCCGCTCCGCGCCCCGCGAGGCGGTGCGGCAGCTCAAGGACCGCCTGGAGGCTGGGTACGGCCAGCCGCTGTCGCTCAAGGCCATCAGCAGCGAGCTTTATCTGCACCCGGCGCACCTGACACGTCTGTTCAAGGCCCACACCGGCGTCACGCCTCAGGAATATCTCAAGCGCGTGCGCATCATGAAGGCCAAGGAGATGCTGCGTTACACCGAGTGGAGCGTGGGCGAGATCGCCCGTCGCTCAGGGTTTGCCCATCCGAGCAACTTCATCCACCAGTTCCATCGCGCCGAGGGTGTCACTCCTGCTCAATATCGCAACACATAAATGAAAATGATGATATTGACAAGCGAAAGAGGGAACTCTATTCTTTCCTTTGGGTAGAACACAAGCGGAGGTATCGCCATGTCATTTGAGCCCAATGCCAGCAATCTGCGCCGCGCGGTGCTGCGCCAGCGCCCGGAGCGCGTTCCTCTGTATGACCATGTCATCGACATCGGCATCATGGAGCGCGTCGTAGGCGCACCCATCCTATCGCTGTTGCAGGGCGATGCGGCGGACCGTGTGCGGGGTTTCGCCAACATGGCGGACTTCCATGTGGCCATGGGCTATGATGCCCTGAGCTTTGAGGGCTGTGTGGGCGGCCTGCTGCCCGGCGGCGGCGGCCTGCTGAACGAGCGGCACGAAAGCACCATCCGCACCATGGACGATCTGCAGCGCTATCCGTGGGAAGAGATCCCTGAGCGCTATTTTCTGCGCTTTGACGACGACTTCGCCGCGCTGGAGAAGGCGCTGCCGCCGGGCATGGGCGTGGTGGGCGGCGTGGGCAATGGCATACTGGAATGTGCCCAGGAGCTCACCGGCTATGTGGGCCTGTGCCTGATGCGCTATGACGACCCCGAGCTCTTTGTGGCGCTGCTGGAGCGCTGCGCGCGGCTGCTGGGGGACATCTGGGAGCGCTTTTTGCCCCGCTGGGGACATCTGCTGACGATTTGCCGCACCGGCGATGACATGGGCTTTAAAAACGCCACGCTGCTGGCCCCGCAGGATCTGATCGATCATGTGGCGCCGGGCTATCGGCGCATCAGCGCCCTGGCCCACGCCCACGACAAGCCCTTCCTGCTGCACAGCTGCGGCTGCATCTTCCCGGTCATGGATGCGCTGATAGACGCCGGCATCGACGCCAAGCATTCCAACGAGGATGTCATCGCGCCGCTGAGCCTGTGGCTGGAGCGCTATGGCCAGCGCATCGCCATCTTCGGCGGCATCGATGTGGACCTGCTGACCCGCGGCAGCGCCGACGACATCCGTCGCGTGAGCGCGGAGCTGTTCACCGAAGGCTCGCGCTATCCGGGCTTCGCCTTCGGCACCGGCAACTCGGTGCCCAGCTATATCCCGCTGGACAATTATGTTCTGATGAACGAGACCGTGCGCAAGCTCAGAGGAGAGTAACACGCCCTTCGGTGCTCTGTCGCCTTGCCGAGTCAATCGAGAAAATGATGAAACCCGCCTGGCTTCAACAGGCGGGTTTTCTGTGTAGACCGATATGTGGTTGCTGGATCAACGTCTGTTTGACTTATCGACCGAACCATTGGGTGATGTAGTACGCTCCTTTGCTGGAGTTGTATACGATCCCGATGCCAATGCGCGTGTAGCTGGCGTTCATCAGGTTCTTGCGGTGGCCTTCGGAGCCCATCAGGCCCGCGTGTGCCTTGGCGATGGAGCCGTACATCGCAAGGTTTTCGGCGCTTGCACCGGTGCCGGACGCGCGCTGGGAGAAGGTCCCGTTGGTCGGCGACGTATGGGAGAAGAAGTTGTTCTTCGCCATGTCCTGGCTGTGCTTGAGCGCGCCGCTGCGCAGGCCGCTGTCGGCCCTCAGCGGCTGCAGGCCGGCATCGGCGCGATCCTCATTGATCATGCTCAGCATCTGGCTTTCCGCCGAGGTATTGCCGCTGGTCGTGGAAGCCGACGTATTGTACGCGGTCGATTTGGTCGTGCTCTGGGTCGTCGTGGGTTTGGTCGTCGTATACCTATTTGTCGTGCCATACCTGGACGGGAAGAAAGAGTAGTAGTTGAACGGCGCGGCAAAAGCCGTCTGCATCATCGACAAGGACAGCACCGCGGCTGCGGCGACGCAAAGCATCGGTTTGATCAAACGTTTCATTGTGTACCTCCTGTTTTGTATTGCGCAAGCGGTTGTTGCGTTCCTTTGCGAGAATCATGATAACGCAATACATCTTGCAAATGCAACTTTATTGCCATCTTATTCCCTATGAAATGATTGACAAGTGCCAAAAAATCGAGGAATTGCTTGCGTTGCCCGATGATTCGCACATCAAAATAAAGTTGCAAATGAAGCTTATTGTAATGAAAAAGACGGAGACAAAGTTGGTAAGAAAGAGAAAAAAGTAACCGCCTGCCGATTTATTCGGCAGAAGGAAACACGGGGCTGGAGAGATGTCGTTCAAAAGCTCGCCTACAGGCGAAAAACGTTTCTTTAGAAAACAGTATGATTTCAAAGGTAAAGATATCGCCTGACGACGGTTATCGTCAGGCGATATACGAGACTAGGTTCAAGGTGTGCAAATCGCCAAGGCGCATCAGCGCCGCAGGCGAATAGATTATTCCATTACCAAAACCGCCGCGCTGCCGATCTTCGTCCAGTCATACATGAATTTGGCGTGACTGGTGTAATTGCGTACGCACATGTGCGATTGCGGCGTGGTGCCCAATGAGCGCAGCCCTTCCGCGGGAGCAGGCAGCACCCTCTTGCCGTTGGCGTCATAATGGATGGTACGAGGCACACCGTGTAGATAGCCGCCGCCGCAGAAGCGGATGCCCCAGGGCGCGTAACCATCGATGATCTTGGTGCCGTCTTTGTAGTAGTAGAACTTACTGACGCGATCCTGCACCATGAAGTCGCCCAGCGGCGTGGGCAGTGAATAGCCGCCGTTCTTGCCGGTGGAGATGTAGTTCATGGAAAGCAGCGTCCAGATACCGTCGCGCTTTTCAAAAACGGCGATGTTCTGGTAATTGCGATCCACGACGATGGCCTGCGTCAGATCCTCGATGGCGTCTTCTCCGGAATCGGGCTTGGAGCTTAAGTATATGTCGGGCACCCAGCGTTCCTCGCCCAGCGAAGGGAAGTAGACCAGCGACATGCCGTCGGCAGAGCCCAGGCGCTGGCCCAGCATGCCGTCGGGCGCATAGGTAAAGCTGGACTTCTGTGTATCGCGATAGGCCGGTGCGCTCTGGGAACGATTGTAGCCCATCTCATCCACCGGCGAACCGTTGACCAGGGCCGGCGGCTTGCCGTTGCGGTTCTTGTAGTTGCGGATGAACACGGTGTTTTCCCGGTTGGTTACCGATTCCAGCGCCTGGATGCGAGCGAGCATATTCCCCAGGCGGAAGGAGCGGTCGCGCCCGGTGGAACTGAGCACATAGGCGTCGTGCTCGCCCTTTTTGTCGCTGTAACGCACCTGAAACCAGGGCGTTTCTCCGTCGACGCCCTGCACCTGCGCCACCAGCGCGAAGCGCTCGCCTGCGGATACGCTCCGCAACTTTTTGGCCTTGGCGTCGGGCGCTGCGCGCAGATTCGCGGACTTGAGCGCCACGTAATAATCCAGCGGCGTCGCGTATTTCTCATAGGCCAGGTTTACGGCCAGCGCCGGAGGTATCTGGCTGTTGTAGCGTTTGAGCACCGGATAAGGGTCCGCCGGCGTGGGCGAAGGCGTAGCGGTGGGGGTCGCTGTGGGAGTCTTGGTCGGTGTGTCGCTCGGGGTGGGCTCCGGCGTTGCTGTGACCGTGCCGGTTTGCAAATCCGGCGCTCCGGTCTGGCCTGGCAGAAGGGGCGCGATCATGCCGCCCACCCAGGCGCAGCCGGACACAACGATGCACAGCGCCAGCGGAACTGTCGCTTTGATCAAATGTTTCATGGTCCGCACATCCTCGGTAAAAATAGTATGATTACACTAAATATCGTAGCATCGAAGTATCTTTTTAGGTAGTTTAAAACAAATGCAAATATGGAAATGACCGCCATTGGGCGCTGCTGTGAAAACTGCCCATAAAGCGCAGAAAAACGCCAAAAACGACGTTTCGAGCGGCAGCATTGCGGTGCAAATTGTCTTGGGATGGACACCGGTATTATTTGGTAATATAATCATATAGACTTTTGAGCGCCGTCCATGCGTGAAACGAGGAGCCGCCATGAATGCCTGGCATGACATCGACCCTGCGAGGGTGAAGCCGGAGGATTTTCTGGCTGTCATCGAGATCTCCAAGGGGAGCAAACAGAAATATGAGATGGACAAAGCCACCGGCCTGCTGGTGTTGGACCGCATCCTGTATACGTCCACCCATTATCCGGCCAACTATGGCTTTCTGCCGCGCACCCTGAGCGATGACGGAGACCCGCTGGATGTGCTGGTGCTGTGCGCGGAGACGCTCTACCCGATGACGATGGTGCGTTGCTATCCCATCGGCGTCATCACGATGACCGACGACGAAGAAACCGACGAGAAAATATTGGCCATTCCGTTCAATGACCCGCAGATGAACAGCTATCAGGACATCGCTGATCTGCCTGGGCATCTATCCAACGAGATCGGCCATTTTTTCCAGATATACAAGCAACTGGAGCACGGCGCCACCAGCGTAGAGCGCGTGCAGGGCCGCGGCGAGGCGCGCGCGGCCATCCAGCGCGCCATAGAGGGCTATCGGCGCGCATTCACCAACACCGAACCGCTGGAGGAGGCCAGGCCATGAACGAACCCGTGATCCGTTTTCAGGATGTTTCCAAGCGCTACGGAACGCTGCTGGCTGTGGACAGCATGTCCTTTGAGGTGCAGCGTGGCGAGATACTGGGCTTGTTGGGCCCCAACGGTTCCGGCAAGACCACGTCCATCCGCCTGATGAACGGCGTGCTCTCGCCGGACAGCGGCAGCATCACCGTGGCCGGCATGGACCCGACCCGGCAGGGCAACCAGATCCGTGCCCGTTCCGGCGTGCTCACCGAGACGGCAAACCTCTACGAGGGCATGACTGTGGCCGACAACCTGGCTTTCTTCGCCCGGCTGTATGGCGTGCCCGAGGCAGACATCCCTGGCCGCATCGACACCCTGCTGCAGCAGTTCAGCCTGACGGAAAAGCGAAAGGCAAAGGTAGGTGCTTTGAGCACCGGCCTGAAAAAGCGCGCTGCCGTGGCCAAGGCGCTGGTGCACAACCCGGATCTGCTCTTTCTGGATGAACCCACCTCCGGGCTGGACCCGGAGGCTGCCCGCGAGATGATTGAGCATGTACGCACGCTGAACGCCGCCGGCGTCACCGTGTTCGTGTGCACCCACAATCTGGCCGAGGCCGAGCAGTTCTGCACCCGCTTTGTGTTCCTGGATCGCGGGCGTATGCTGGAAGCCGGCACGCTGGAGGAGCTGGAGCACAAGTATGTGGCCGAGATCGTGCTGCGGGTGGAGACGCCCGCGGCGGCGCTGCCCGCCGGCGTGCCATGTGTGCAGGTCCGCGGCGGCTTTACCGTAAAGCTGCCGGGCAAGGCATCCATTCCGGCCTTCCTGCGTACGCTCAGCGCCCAGCTGGACATCTATGGCGCCACCATCGAGAACAGCAACCTCGAGGCGCTCTATTTCGAAATCAGGAGGGTCAAGCCATGAACCGTCGGTCCATCGTCGCGCTCATGCGCAAGGACATCCGCGCCATCACTTCCAGCGCGCAAATGTGGTTGCCCATGCTCATCGTGCCGTTGCTGTTTGTCGTCGTGCTCCCCGGCGCGTTTCTGATCCTGGGCCGCTCTGTGGATTTTGTCGGCGACCAGGACGACTTGAAGCTCATACAGCAGTTTCTGGCCGGCATCCCCCAGGGCGCGCTGCGCTCGCAAATCGAGAACTTCGGCTCCATCAACGCCCAGCTCGTGTACCTGATGATCAACTATCTCTTCGCGCCGCTGTTCCTGATGGTGCCGGTCATGGTTTCCAGCATCGTGGCGGCGGCGGCCTTCGTGGGGGAAAAGGAAAAGCGCACGCTGGAGACGCTGCTCTTCAGCCCCCTGAGCGAGATGGAGCTTTTTTGGGGCAAGATGCTGGCGGCATTCGTGCCGGCAGTGGCTGTTTCCTGGGTCGGGTTCCTGCTGTTCACTGCGGAGTTCATGGCGCTGGGCGCGCCGCTTTTTGGCCGGCCGGTGCCGCCGGCGCCCCATTGGCTGGCCATCGTACTGTGCCTGGTACCGGCGCTGTCGCTGCTCATGGTGTTCCTCAACGTGCTGGTCAGCGCCAAGGTCAAGGGCTTTCAGGAGGCGCAGCAGCTCAGTGTACTGGTGATCCTGCCCATCCTGTTTCTGCTTTATGGGCAACTGGGCGGCGTGGTGTTCCTGGGCACGCCGCTGCTGCTGGCCTGCGGCATCGGCGTATTCGTGCTGGACGCGGTGCTGATCCGCTTCGCGGTCAAGAGTTTCAATCGCGACAAGCTGTTCAGCACGCAGGTGTCCTGATGGCAGATGCACAGCTTTCCACCCGGCTGAACCAGAGGCTTGCGGCGCTGCTGCGCGGCGAGGCCCCGGGCCGCGCCGTGGCCTGGCGGTGCAGCCGCGCGCCCTCGGCTGAGGCGGCTTCCACCATGGGCGCCGCCGGTGTGGCCTGGCTCACCGTGGGCGAGACATGCCGCGTGGAGCACCCCCATTCAGCCTTCGTGCGCAAGGCCGAGCAGGCCGACGGCCGGCCGGCGGTGCGCACCACGCTGCATGCGCCGGAGGGCAAGCTATACGAACTGTGGTTGGCCACCGGAGAACTGCTGGAACCCTGCGTCAAGCGCGTCCAAGATTTCAAGGCGCTGCGCAGCTATCTCAAGGACGTGTGCCAGCTGACAGCGGCCCATATGCCGGCTCTGGGCCTTGTGGGCGGCGCGCCGCTGCGGGAGATGCAGGCGCGCTGGGCGTCCGCCGACATTCTGCGCGCCGCGAGCGACGACGGCGACGAAACCCTGGCCTCCTGCCAGCGCAAGCTGGAGAGGCTGTTCCGCCGCCGTTGCGAGGAAGCCGCCCGTGCCGGCTGCTGCGCGCTGGAGCTTAACGATAACCTGCCTCTGGGCGACACCGCCGTATATCTTGCGGCGCTGGAGCCCCAGAGGGAGTGGCTGGCCCGCCACGCCGGCGTGCCGCTGTGGGCCGCGCTGGACGCCTGGGACGACGCGCTGGCCCAAGCTTTGTATGCCCGGGACATCGGCCTGCATGTGAACGCCGCGGCGCTGACGCCGCTTAAGGACATGGGCGGCTGGGAAGGCCGGCTGATATTGGAACTGACCTTGGAGGAACTGGGCGAGCCGGAGGAACCGGTGGCCCTGGCCCGCCGCTGCCCCAGCCTGATACTGCTGGTCCGCAGCGCCACGCCGCCGGAAGGTGAGGCGCTGGAGCGCCTGGCTGATCTTGCCAAGGCCATTCAGCAAGAATGAGAACTTGCAGGAGGAACCATGTTGAAGTACAAGCCCGATTGGCCCGCCAGCCAGCAGCGCTATGCCGCGTTCTGGGAAGGGGAACTCGTCGACCGCTGCTGCTGCAGCCTCTACGCGCCTGCTGACCGGCCGCTGGACGGCGCCATCGCACCGCCGCGCCCGCCCAGGGATGTGGCTCAGAAGTGGCTGGACGCAGGATTCCGCTATGAGAACGCGCTGGCCGGCTTCAACCGCACCCACTTCGGCGGCGATGCCTTTCCGCTGTTCTGGATCAACCTGGGCCCCGGCGTGGCCGCCGCCTACATGGGCGGCGAATTCGGCCTTGCCCCGGACACCGTGTGGTTTGACGCCAAGCCGCCCATCACCGACTGGCAGACCCGCCAACCCATCAAAATGGACTGGGACAGCCCCATGTGGAAGACCACATGGGAGATGACCAAGCTCTTTTGCGAAAACGCCCGCGGGTATTACCACGTAGGTATGACCGATCTGGGCGGCAACCTGGACATCGTCGTCTCCCTGCGGGGCAACGACAAGCTGCTCTATGATCTTTACGACCATCCCGAGGAGATCAAGGCCGCCTGTACGGAGATTGACGTGGCATGGAAGCAGGCCTATGACAAGCTGCATGCGCTCATGGGCAGCCACCAGCAGGGCCACAGCGCCTGGATGGGCTTGTGGTGCCCCGGCACGTGGTATCCGCTGCAGTGTGATTTCTCCGCTATGATTTCCCGGCCCATGTTTGAGGAGTTTGTAACGCCCTGGCTGGCCCAGGAGGCCAGGTGGTTCGACCATGGCGTTTATCATTTGGACGGCCCCGGCGAGATCCCCCATCTGGAGAGCATACTGGACATCGAGGAGATTCACGCGATACAATGCGTGCCCGGCGACATGTTCCAAAGCGACGGCAAGGCTTGGCAGTCCTTCGCCAATGAGATGTGGATGCCGGTCATGAAGCGCATACAGGAGAAGGGACGCCGGCTGATCCTGCTGGGCTTCAACCCCAAGGAACTGGATGCGATCATGGAAAACTTAAGCCCAAAGGGCCTTTACCTGGCGATGTTCCTGCCCAGCCAGAGCGACGCCCAGGACGTGCTGCGCCGTATCGAGGCGTGGAAGTAAGGAAAAGACCTATTTTCCAGGAACGGCATTGTTCTCGGGGGATTCTTCGGTCACCGCGTTCCCTCAGAATGACAGCATGTGAGCCGCTCTGCACCTTGCGCTGTCATTCTGAGCGCAGCGAAGAATCTCCCTGGTAAGCAACGGCTGACGTTCTTAATTAGGAGATTCTTCGTGCGCTGCGCGCCCTCTGAATGACAGAAATGGTTTTATACAATACCTTGTTTCCGGCATACATTGTGAATAAGACGAAAATGCATCGCCCGGCGAGAGTTCTCGCCGGGCGATGAACCATGAGCCGGGGAAATCGTCCGAGCTCGCCGACTTTATGCCGCAGCTTCGCCGGCGATAGTGCAAGGAAGCCGTGACCGGCTTCCTTGCTGTCGAACGGGATGTATCAGCAATCGTTGTTTTCGTTGCCGCATCCGCTGCAGTGCCGCAAACACGAATCAAAAGGACCAATGGATATGCACCGGCGTGTTCCCCGCGCGGTCGCGGTGGAACACCTCCACGCGCTGGATGAATTGCAGCGCCAGGTCTCTGGTCAGCGTTTCAAAGCGCCGGTACCGGCCAATAAGATCCGCTTTGCCGGAACCCTGGCGCGTCTGCTGGTCCAAGGCGTCCAAGCCGCGCACCACGGCTACACGGCGCTCCTGCAGCGCCTGCCGCTCATTTCCCATCCTCTGGCTTAGTTGCAGGAACAATTCTTCAGCCAAGGTTCCCTTGGCCTTGTCCAGATAGAGGGAATACTGCGCCCGCTCCAGCTGCGAAAGCCTGGCGTCCAGTTGGGCCAGCTCAGTGGCCAGCGCCTGGCGTTGCCGCTCCTGTGTGTCGCCCTGCGTCAAGGCGTCTGCCAGCATGGCTTCGTCGATGAGTTTCCCGGCCAGATCGTTGAGTTCGCCCAGCAGCCGTTCCTCCAGCGTACGCAGGGGGATGCTGGCGCCGGAGCACGGCCCGCCCTTGAGCGCGCCGGGGCAGCGGCTATAGCGCCTGCCCCGTACGGTGTAGGCGTGCAGCGCCCGGCCGCACTGGCCGCAGAACAGCTTGCCCGCCAGAGGGCGCACCTCACCGTTCTTCTGAGGCCGGTGGTTGCGGTCCAGGGCGGCTTGCACGGGCTGCCAGGTGTCCCGGTCGATGATGGCTTCGTGGGCGTTTTCCACGACGAACCAAAGCTCCTTCGCCACGGTCTTGCGGCGTTTGCTCTTGTAGCTGACCTTGCGCTGCTTGCCTTGGGCCAGCGTGCCCGAATATACCGGGTTGCGCAGCACATGCAGCACCGTGGCCGTGGTCCAGGCGCCGCCGCGCCTGGCCAGCTCTCCGCTGCCCGCGTTGAGCCCCTGGCGGCGCTTGTATTCGGTGGGGTTGGGAACGCCTTCCTGTGTCAATGTCTGCGCGATCCGGCTCAGCCCCATGCCCTGCAAATACATCTGGTATATGCGCCGCACGACCTGCGCCGCAGGCGGGTCGATCACCAGGCGGTTGCGGTCATCGTCGGCCTTGCGGTATCCGTAAGGCGCGAAGGCGCCGATGTACTGGCCTTTCAGGCGCTTGTTGTCCAGCACGGCGCGGATGTTGTCCGACAGGTCCTCCAAATACCACTCGTTGATCAGGCCGTTGATCTGGCGGCTTTTTTTGTTGCCCTTGATCGCTGTGTCGGCGTTGTCCACCAGGCCGATGAAGCGCACGCCCCATTCGGGGAACAGGCCGTGGATGTATTTCTCCACGATCTCCAGCTCGCGGGAAAAGCGCGACTGAGTTTTGCACAGCACGATGTCCAGCCGGCCCCGCTGGGCGTCGCAGAGAAGGCGGTTGAAGGCCGGGCGCTCCCGGTCGCTGCCGGCGTAGTCCTCGTCGCTGTATATATCGTAGATATCCCAACCCTGCTCCACGGCATGGCGCGCCAGCATGCTCTTCTGGTTCTGTATGCTCTCGCTGTCGGCGGCGGGGTTCAGCTTGTCGTGGTCCTCGTCGCTTAAGCGGCAGTAGATCCCGACCCGCATGGCCACGCCTCAAGCCTTCCGGCTTTGCGCCGTGATGTGCTTTGCCAGCAGCAGATTGAAGTTCTTCTTCCTTTGTGCCTCGTCGCCGCTCTTGTAGAGGTTGTTCAAGATCACCTTGCACGCCGCCAACGATGAACACATCCTTTCGTTGTTAGCATATGACAGCGGCGGGGCATGGTACGCCTCAATAACGGTTTGACATTTGTGGAAAATAAAATTAGAATGGGATGCAATGAATAATTAGAAAAGGATCAAACATGAAAGAAGCGCAAGCAATGGTAGCGGCTGAGAGCACCGCCGATACGGTGGACAGCGCGATGCCGCGTGAGGAAGCCGCCGATGCCGGGCAGACGGCGCGGCCGGCCGGTAAAAAGAGCTATCTGACGCTGTTCCGGGAGGAGCGGCAGTATCTCAAGTACACAGCGGCCTCGGTCATCAGCCGCTTCGGCGACTCGGTGGACAGCATCGCCTACGGCTGGATGGTGTATGAGCTGACCGGTTCCAGCGCGTGGCTGTCCATCATCTTCGCCGTCAACGCGCTGCCCACAATCCTGTTCCAGCCCTTCGCCGGCGTTTGGGTGGAGCGCATGGACAAAAAGAAGGTCATGGTGCTGTGCGACCTGGGGCGCGGCGTCATCATCGCGGTGACCGGCATGCTCTATCTGCTGGGCGCGCTGCAGCCGTGGTATTTGCTGGCGCTCACGTTTATGAGCTCCACGCTGGAATCCTTCCGCATTCCCGCCGGGCTGGCGGCGTTTCCTCGCATCCTTGGGCGCGAAAACTATGACCATGGCACGGGCCTGAGCGGCACGCTCTCTCGCGTCAGTGAGCTGGTTGGACTGGCCGCGGCCGGCGCGATCATCGGCCAGTGGGGCGTTGGCGGCGCGCTCATCGTGGATGGGGCGACGTTCTTCCTTTCCTCGGCGATCCTGATGTGGGTGCGTTTGCGCCCGGAGCCCGCCCCGGTGCACAGGGAGAAGGCGGCGGGGTACTGGCAATCCATGCACGAGGGGCTGGCCATCTTCCACTCGCACCATGTGGTGTTCGCCATCTGCATGATGGGCGTGCTGATCAACGCCGCCTTTGTGCCCATCAGCACGCTGCAGACCGCCTACGTACAGGAGAACCTGCGTCTGGGCGTGGAGGCGCTCACGGTGGCGGGTGTGTGCTCCACGCTGGCCATGGGCGTGGGCTCCTTCCTCTATCCGGTGCTGGTAAAGCGCCTGCGCAGGAAACATCTGATGGTGGGCGCGCTGGCGGTGTTCTCGCTGTCCTATGGGCTCATGGTCGCTTGCGCGTCCGTGCCGGGCAACGCTGCCCGCCTGGCGTTGCTGGGCGCCACCCAAGCGGTTTTGGGCCTGGCGGTGGCGGTGTTCATGGCCGTTGTGCAGGTGTGCTTCATGCAGCGCGTGCCCGAGCGCTATCTGGGGCGGGTGGGTTCCATTTTCAACGCCATGGCCACCGGCATGACGCCGCTTACATCCTTCCTGGTGGCCGCGGCGGTCACGGTGCTTGCCATCGACCGCCTGTATGGTATCATGGGGATATTGATGCTGGCGTTGGCGGTGGGCGCGGGCTTGAACCGCACACTGCGCGCCGTGGACGGAGGGGCTGCCGATGCGCATTGAACTCATGCGCCGCTGGGACTACACCTATGAATGCGTGACGCTGCTGAACCAGCACGTGGATGGAGAAGCAACCGAGCGCTACATTGGCGGGTTCTGTGCGCGCCACGGCCTGGACAGGGAGCGGCTGGAGCCGCTGTTCGCCGAGATATGGGCCGTGCAGCGGCAGGTGTTGCCCGCTGTGGATACCGCGGACGCCGCCGTGGGCAAATACTTCCGCTCTCTGCACGGGGCGGCAGACGAGTGTTTGGCCAGTCTGCTGCTCGCGCCGCCCGTGGGGCAGGAAGTGCAGGAGTATATCCAGGGCCTGCTGGCACACACGTCGCGGCAGAGGCTGCGCTGGTTGGGTCAAGTCGTGCTGGGGCATATACAGGCGCGCATCTTTCCCGCGGACGAGCTGGACGCCATAGGTTCCGTGGAGCAACTCCTGCGGGCGGTGTTCGCCGAGAGCATCCCCGGTGACGACAAGCTTCTGCTGGCCGAAATCTGCGTCAATACCGATGTGGTTCTGCGGGATCTGGCCGTCATTATGGGGCGCGCCATCGCGGCATTCCGGCAGGCGGAGGGCCTGCTGGAGCCGCGCCTGCGGGAGTCGCTGGCGCATCTGGAGGTGCTCATCGGCCGCCCGGGGCTCACGTTGGGGGATCTCACCGAAGGCCGCCTCAACGGGCAGGCCAGTCCAGACAGCGTGTTGTATTTTTATCCCACAGCCATGTGCTCCTACAGCCGAAGATACAACATATCCGACGCCTACGAGGAGACGCTGCACTACGGCATCAACGTGCCGGCGCTCAGGCAGCTGGTGGAAAGCGCCGATGCCGCCGTAAACGCCCCGGAGATTCTGCGCCTGCTGGGCGACGCGACCAAGCAGGACATCCTTCACCGGCTGCGCGCGGGCAGGATGTACGGACAGGAGCTGGCCGCCGCGCTGGGCCTGTCCACGGCCACGATCTCCTACCATATGAACCTGCTGATACAGCAGCGCATGGTCAGCGCCGAGCGCGAGAACACCAGGATCTACTACAGCCTGGACGGGAAGGGTATGGCCCGGGCGGTGGAGGTCATAGGCAAATTTCTTGGGGTTGAATAAAAAGCTGTGTATCTGAAGGAGGGGAAGGATTTCGCTCCTGCGGAAGCGACCAAAGGGCTTTCCGGTCGCCCTTTGGAAACCTTCGGACCACAACTTGTGAATAGCTAGGACATCATATGACATACAGACAATCAAAGAATTACAGACAATCCTAGTATCCGTGTTTCCCTTGAAAAGGGAGGTGGCAGGCCTTTGGCCTGACGGAGAGTTCTTCCCGGTAAACAGAAAGCCTGACCACAAGGCGTTGTGGTCAGGCTTTTTGTGAATGCGTGTCTTATCCCGCTCTGGAAAGGAACCGGTCGATGATCTGCTGGCGGTACTCCTTGGAAAGCGACGCGAAGAACGCAGAGTATCCCGTCACGCGCACCAGCAGGTCCGGGTAGCGGTCGGGGTTCTCGTGGGCCTTGAGCAGCCGCTCCTTGGTCAGGCAGTTCAGGTTGATCAGCGTGCCGCCCATGTGGTTGTGGGCGTGGATCAGCGCGATCAGCGCCTCTATGCCGCCGGCGTGGGCCAGCATCTCAGTGTCGATGTCCAGGTGCAGCGGCGCCGAGTTGCCGTATCCCGGCTGCGCCTTGGCCACGGCCGTGGCCTTGAGCGACGGCGAGAACGTGTCCAGGCCGCGGGCAAAGCCGGGGTCGGGCTCGTTGGAGTGGCTGATGGCCTCGCCGGCGCGCCGCCCGTTGGGCGTTGCCCCAAGGTTGGCGCCCAGCTCCAGTATCGTGCCGTGGGAGAACATCCCCGGCAGGATGGGCAGGTTGTGCTTGGGCGTGCCGCTGCGCTTGCATGCGTGCACGAAGCAATCGCGCACCCGCAGCGCCCAGCTTTCCGCCAGCGAATTGGGGCTGCCGAAGCGCGGGATGTTCCGAAGCATCAGGCGCACGTCTTCCATGCCCTCGTAGTTGCGGTCCAGCGCCTCGTAGAGCTGCGCCCAGCTCAGGCGGCCCTCATCCACGACGCGCTGCTGGATGGCGGCCAGTGAATCGGCCACCGTGGCCAGCGCCACACCGTCGATGTTGAAGTTCAGGATGTCTACGCCGCCCTGGGAGCAGTTGAGACCCCGCTCCACCGGGCCGTGCATGAAGAGGTTATAGACGACTTCCGGCGTGTTGACGCCCACGAGCTCATAGTGGTGGTCATATCCGGCCTTGATGCTGTCCACGATGATGCCTGTGTGATGGGCGAAGCGATCAAACAACGCCTCCAGCGAGGGGTTGGCGCGCACATCCTCCAGTGCGTGGGTCAGCGCGAAGGCCAGGTTGGCGCGGGTTACGTCCTGCAGCGGGTATTCACGGCCGGGCAGGGCGGTCCAGTTGCAACCCACCTTGGCCCTTTGCCGGGCCAGCTCCAGCGGGTAGCCGTTGCGGGCATAGCCCTGTTCGCAGCCTATGTTGCACGAGTAGTCCACACCGGAGCCATCCTCCAGTATGTATTCCAGGCTGCGGCGCAGCAAATCCGGGTTCACGTCGTCGTGCACGCGCACGGCCATGTTCACGGGAATCCTCAGCAGGTGCAGCGCATCCAGGATCAGGAAGCTTAACCGGCTGGTCATGTCCCGGGAGCCGTCGGCTGTCAAGCCCGCGATCTGCGAGTAGTGGGTGTCGTTGAAGAACAGACTGGCCAGGTGCCACACGGCCTGCTCGTCGGTTACGCGGCCTTCGGCGATATCGCGCTCATACCAGGGCCGCAGCAATTCGTCCAACTGCTGCAGCGCGCCGCCCACGAAATAGGTGCGGTCCAGTGTCTGGAAGTGAGCCAGGAACTGACAGGCCTCCCGCAGCGTGCGCGGCGGGTTGTCCACGAGCCACTCGTTCATTTCTGCCATTTCCAACAGGTTGGCGCGGGTGTCGGCGTCAGCCTCGTCCGCGGCCATGGCCCGGCACTGGGCGGCCAGCGCGGCGATCCATTCCTGCACGCCCAGCACGACCTGCTCCTCGCCATCGTAGAAGGCGGTGTCCGCCGGCGCGTTGAATTCGCGATAGTGGCGAATCTTTTCAAGGAGGCCGCCCCAACCCAGCTGCAGGCCGATGTTCATATCCGGCGCGCAGTGGTTCATGGCGCCGAAGCCCGGCCGCGTGTCATATTCCTTCCAGATGGGCACCAGATCCTGCGGAATCAGTTCCGGTGGCATGCGGATGGTCACATAGTTGCCGATGGGGCCTATCCACGCGCCAGCCAGCGCGCTGTTGGCGTTCACATACTTGGGTATCTCCTGGAAAAACTTGCGCAGCGTGCGCCCGATGGGCACATATCCGCAGATGATGCCATCTTCGCGATCGCTGGGCGCGGTGAATTTGAAATCGGGGTAATAGACGAATCCCCAATCGTCGAAGTCCATCTTCCCGCGGCCGATCAGACGGATCTTGACATCGTTGATGGCCATCTTGTCTTCATGCAGGCGCTGGATGCGCCCGGCGTACAGCGGCGACATCACCGCTCTCTCGGTATTCAGCATTAGGTGTTCCCCCCTTGGATGCTCGGTCATGCCAGATGGGCGTTGATGCCGTGGCTGCGCAGCAGTTCCACGGCGGCCTGGGTTTCCTGGGGTGCAGGGATGGCGATGGCGGTCTTGTCTTCGATGCCCAGCGCGGCGTATTTGCCCTCCCCCAGGCGGTGATAAGGCATCACTTCCACGCGCTCCACGGCCAAAGCTTTCAGTATATCGGCCATGGCCTCGATCTCGCCGTCGTTGCACCCCGGTATATAGGGTATGCGCACGATGATGCGTTTTCCCGCCGCGCTTAAATTTTTTTGATTGCTCAGGATGCGCTCATTGCCGGCGCCGGTCAGCTTCCGGTGGGTTTCGCTGTCGGCGGCCTTCAGGTCATAGAGGAAGAGATCCGTGTGGTCCAGCACCTTTTCAAAGCTCTCCCAGGGCACGTTGCCCGCGGTGTCCACGGCGGTGTGGATGCCCTCGCGCCGGCAGGCGGCCAGTATCTCGCTAAGGAAATCCGCCTGCGTCATGCACTCGCCGCCGGAGAAGGTCACGCCGCCGCCGGATTGTTCATAATAGGGCCTGTCGGTCAGGATGGAGACCAGCAGCTCTTCGGCGCTCACCTGGCGGCCCACGCCCACCAGCGCTTCGGCATAGCAGACGCCGGCGCACGCCAGGCATCCTTCGCAGAGGCTGCGGTCGATGCGGTGTGCGCCGGTCTCGTCCAGAATATGAGCATGGGTGGGGCAGGCGTCAAAGCACCGCCCACACCCGATGCAGCGCTCCGGGTAAAATTCCACTTCCGGCCGCCGGGAGATGGATTCGGGGTTGTGGCACCACAGGCATCGCAGGTTGCAGCCCTTGAAGAACACCGTGGTGCGAATGCCCGGTCCGTCGTGGATGGAGAAGCGCTGGATGTTATAGATAGTCCCGGTCATGGACACGTTATCCCTCGATCTTCACGATGCGCTGCTCGCGATCGGCCTTATAAGCGTTCTCCAGCAGCTCGGTCAGGGCGATGCCGCGCTCGGTGTCATAGGGGATGGGCGTGCCGTTCAGGATGCCGTCGAACCACTGCTGCATAGCCATGGGCAGGGCCGCGGGCAGCTTGTCGATCAGCACCCAGCCGTCCACGCCGAAGTCGGTGCTGCGCACCTTGACCTGGCCGCCAACGCTGACCAATGCGCCCTTGGAGCCCAGCAGCTCAAAGCAGCCGGCATCGGCGGGAGACACAAAGGACGTCTCCAGCACGGCGATGGCCTTGTTTTCGAACTCTACAACGCTGACGGCGTTGTCGTCGCCGGCGGGGGCATGGGTGCGGTTGAACATGGAGGTGATGCGGCTGGGCTTGCCCAGCAGATAGGCCGCAGTGTACATCGGGTGGCAGCCCAGGTCCATCATGGCGCCGCCGCCGGTCTTCTCCATATCATACCAGTGAGGGGGCAGCCAGCCGGCCAGGGAGCCGTTGTGGGCGTTGCGGAAGCGCATATAGTGGATGTCGCCCAGCGTGCCGTCTTCGATCAACTGCTTGGCATACTGCGCAAGGCCGGTTGTCAGGAAGGGGTGGGAGATCACGAACTTGACGCCGTTTTTGGCAACGGCTTCGGCGATCTGCTTGCACTCGGCCACCGTGGGGGCCAGGGCCTTCTCGGTGAAGATGTGCTTGCCGGCGTTGGCGGCGGCCACCATCACGCGGCAGTGGTCGCTGGTGGGCGTGTCCACGA
>JAEZSC010000160.1 GCA_023422005.1 Bacillota bacterium
TTCTTTCCTGCGCTTTCATTGACAAGGCATATACACACAATTACAATACTAGTACTACACCAGCAGACGCGGAGGCCTCACCGATGATGAGAGAACCCGACGAGTTCGACATCGCCAGAAACATTCGGGAGCTGGAACTGCTCAAAACTGGGCTGCTGTCCGGCGTATCCGAGGTTTACCAGCTTATGCAGCAGGGCAATACCGGCCGTGAGGCGCTGGGTGAGGCGCTGGCCGGCATCATGGTCTGTTCGGTGGAACTGGCCGCCCGCGTGGGCGTGCCTGTGGAAGACCTGGATCGCAGGGTTACACGAAGGATGAAGGGACGTCGGATGGGCGCGGCAAGCCTGTAGCGTACCATCCGCTGGGATCGCCTGGGGAGGTTGGATGACAGTCAAAAAAGAGGATAAGGGCCAAGGCGGCAGGGTATTGTGGGCGGTGTTGACGCCCGTGATCCTGCTGGCGGCGGCCTTGAGCATTGCCGGCATCGCAGCGATACCGGCGCTTTGCGTTGCTCTGGACCGGCGCAGCGGCACCTATACCGGCGCTGTGTCCACAGCGGCGGCCAGCCTGGTGCTACCGCTGGTCTATGGCCCGGTGGCTGTGTCGCTGAGCATGTTCCTGCTCATCGCCACCACGACGGTTATACTGTGCGTGCGCCGCAACCTGGCTTTCCGCACGGGCCTGGCGGTGAGCGCGGGCGGTGGTGTGCTGGGCATGATGGCGGCCTTGGCCATGGCCATGTATCTGCTGCCCCGCGACATGGACGTGACAGTGGCGGACAACATACTGAAATTCCTGACCGCCGAGCCCCGCGGCTTACAAGCCCCGCTGCTGGACGCCATCGTGGTCAACTTACAAATGCTGCGTAAAGGCATTGCCCTGCTTTCGGAGGGGATGTGGACGGAGATGCGCGCCGTGGCTGCCATGCCCGTGGCCGAAAAGGCGGAGCTTATCCGTGCCGATCTGGAACGCATGACAGCGCAGATGCTGCCGGCGCTGGCGCTGAACAGCGGGCTGCTCATCGGTTCGCTGGGCTATTATCTGGGGCGGCTGTCCATCCGCCGGCAGGACCGCCGGGCCGGCCGTGACAACGGCACGCCGATACCGCCCTTTCAGGCGCTGCGGTTCCCCAATTACATCGTGTTTTCTCTGGTGGCGCTGCAGCTGCTTTCCGTATTCGGCATGGCGAATCAGTGGAGCTATTTCGAGACGGTCAACCTGGCCTCCTCGTGGCTGCTGAATCTGCTGATGACCGCCCAGTCGGTGGCGTTGTGCAGCTTCTTTCTGAACCGCTGGCGCGTGGCCCCGGGCCTGCAGGCGCTCATCTTTGTGGTGACGGTGCCGTTGATGGGTTCCGTGCTGGTGTTGGTGGGCCTGTCCGACGTCGTGTTCGACTTCCGCTCCGTGGCCGCCCGCGTGGACGCCATGAAGAAAGGTGGGCCGCCCAACGGGCCGCAACGGGGCCCGCAATGACCTCAATGACCTGAGACCATATCACAAGGGGAGGAAATGAACCCATGAAAGTTATTCTCAACCAAGACATCAAAGGCACCGGTAAAAAGGGCGACATTCTGAACGTCAGCGACGGGTATGCCCGCAACTTCCTGTTCCCGCGCAATCTGGCCGTGGAGGCCACCGCCGGTAACATGAACGCCATCAAGCAGAAGAAGGATGCGGAGGCCCACCGCAAAGCCGTCAACGAACAAGCTGCCCGCGAAATCGCCAGGCGCGTCAAGGACATGACTGTGGAGATCCGCGCCAAGACCGGCAAGGATGGCAAGCTGTTTGGATCCGTGACCGGCAAGGAGATCTCCGAGGCGCTGCTGGCGCAGCACTACATCGAAGTGGACCGCCGCAAGATCGAGATGGACGACGCTTTGAAGACGACCGGGCTGCATGAGGTCAAGCTCAAGCTGTTCGCAGGTGTTTCCGCCACGCTCAAGGTGAACATCACCGCCGGTGAATAAGCGGAGGCAATGAAACATCGCCGCTGCAAAGCTCGCATGGGCACAGTAGAATTCACAACAACTAACAATCGGAGCAAGAAACATGGCAGAGCGACTGGAACGCATTCCTCCGCATAACCTCAGCGCTGAGAAATCGGTGCTGGGGGCTATGATGCTGGACAGCCGCGCCGCCAACTCCGTGGCGGTCACACGGCTGCTCCCGGAGGATTTCTATTATCCCGCCAACGCCCAGATCTTCAGCGCCATGCAGGAGCTGGTGAGCCAGAGCATGCCTGTGGACCTGCTGACCGTGCATGACCTGCTGGAAAAGCGCGGCACGCTGGAGACGCTGGGCGGGCTGGATTACCTGGTGGAGCTCAACAACTTCGTGCCTTCGGCGGCCAACGTGGATCATTACGCCCGCATGATCGTGGAGCGCTCCATGCTGCGCCAGCTCATCCGCATCGCCGGGCGCATATCCGACGATGCCTATGAGGGCGCCCGCGAGCCTGCCGCCATACTCAACGACGCTGAGAAGGAGATCTTCCGTTTGTCCGAACGCGGGCAGAAGCGGGAAATGTCCTCGATGTCCGACGAGGTGCGCAAGATCTACGAGCGTGCTGAGGCGATGCTCGATAATCCGGATAAGGAAGTGGGCCTATCCACCGGCTATCCGGCGCTGGACCACAAGCTGGGCGGCATGCTGCCCTCGCAGCTGATCCTGATCGCCGCGCGCCCGGCCATGGGCAAGTCGGCCTTCGCGATGAACATCGCCCAGTTCCTTGCCACCTACCGCGACAAGGTGGCTGTGGTGTTCTCCCTGGAAATGCCCTGCGACCAGCTGGCCCAGCGCGCCATGAGCACCCATAGCCGCGTGCCGCTCAGCAAGGTCAAGAATGGCGGACTGATGCCCGAGGACTGGATTCGCCTGGCCGACACCGTTTCCGACATGCAGAACATACACATCTTTATCGACGACACGCCAAGCATCACCGTTATGGAAATGCTCAGCAAGTGCCGCCACATCAAGATGACCCGCGGGCTGGACATCGTCATGATCGACTACCTGCAGCTGATCTCCTCCGGCGGCGACAGCCGCCGCGAGAACCGCC
>JAEZSC010000189.1 GCA_023422005.1 Bacillota bacterium
ATGCCCACGCCGTTGTTCTTGGCGTTGAAGATCAGCGTCTGGCCGCCGGGGAACTTGCCTTCCTTGTCCAGCTTGATCATGTCATAGGCCGCCTGGCTGACGCCCTTCATGGCGGAGGTCAGGATGACCGACTTCTTGTTGGCCTCGTCATAGATGCCGAGGTTGTACTGGTCGCCGTCCACACCGATGATCCAGGCTTCCTTGCCGGCCTTGGCGCGGGTGATGGCCTCGTTGATGGCGCCCACGCCCACGCCGCCGGCGGCGCAGAAGATGGCCTTGACGCCCTTGTCAAACATGGCTGCGGCCAGCTGACCGCCCTTGGCAACGTCGATGAAGGAGCCGGAATATACGACGTTCTCAGCGGCCATGTTGACCTTGGTGCCCAGGTTCTTGTTGGCATAGGCCACGCCCTGCTGGAAGCCCCAGTTGAACTTCTGCACGGCGGGAATCTGCATGCCGCCGATGAAGCCGAACTCGCCTTCCTTGAGTTGCATCGCCGCGGCCACGCCAGCCAGGAAGCCGGACTCATGCTCGGCGAAGAAGATGGATACCGTGTTGGGACCAACCTTTTCCACGCGGGTGTCGTCGAACTTGCCGTTGTTGGGCGTGCCGTCGATCAGCACGAACTTGGCGTCCTTGTATTTATCCTGCGCGATGAGGATGGCCGACTCGAATTTGTAACCGGGGGTCTCGATGAGCCTGTAGCCGCTGTCGTAGAGGTTCTGGATCTGGGCCAGATAGTCGGCCTCGGAGGGCTCGGCGGGCACGGGCTTGAGATACTGGCTCTTCAGGCCGAACTCGGTAGCAGCCTTCTGAATGCCTTTCCAGGTGCCCTCGTTAAAGGACTTGTCGTCGATGGTGCCGGCGTCGGTCACCATGCCGACCTGTACGGCGTAGGCGCCGACGGCGGGGCCTTCGCTGGCCACAGGGCTGGCGGCGGGCGGCTTGGTCTGGCAGCCAACGGCCATCATGGCGACCATCAGCACAGCCAGCACCACGGGGAGCAGCTTCTTCATTGGTACATTCCTCCAAACTGTTTTGGCGCGGTGCGCCACGATGGTTGTATTATACAAAATATCTCTCCCCGCCGCAACCAAAAGCGGTCTTATTATGGCTATCTGCGGCATGAGTTTTACCGCATAATTATACAGAGCGTGTCCAAATACAATAAATAAATGAATGATTAAGAGAAATGTATTTGTGAAGAGAACCGCTTTGGAATTGCATCGAGGACCTGCCTCGGGTATAATGGGGCCACTGGAAAAAGGAGGGACCCATGCACGATCCGCGCCTGAAGAGGCTGGCCCAGGTTCTGGTAAATGATTCCTGCCGGGTGCAGCCCGGCGAGTGTGTGATGCTGCGGGTGAAGGGCGGCCAGACAGCGCTGGCCTGCGCTCTGGTGGACGCGGTCTATGAGGCCGGCGGTCACCCCTTTTTGCGCATGGAGGATTCCGTGGCCATGCGCTCGGTGATCCGCGGGGCCAATGAGCAGACCATGCGTCTGTGGGAGGCCCAGGACAACGCGCTCTTTGGCGCCATGCAGGCGTTCATCTCCATCGATGCCTCGAACAACAGCGCCGAGCACAGCGACATCCCGCCGCAGCAGATGCGCCTGTGGAGCAAGCTGTATGCCCAGACGGTGTACGGCCAGACGGTGACCGAGGGCACCCGCTGGGTGCTGTGCGGATACCCCACGGCGGCGGCGGCCCAGGCCGCCGGCATGAGCACCGAGGCCTTTGAGGATTTGTTCTTCGGCGTGTGCTGCCTGGATTACCGCAAGATGTCTGCCGCCATGGACCCGCTGGCGGATTTGATGGCCGCCACCGACCGCGTGCGCATCGCCGGGCCGGGCACGGACCTGACATTCTCCATCCAGGGCCTGCCGGTCATCAAATGCGACGGTCAGAACAACATTCCCGACGGCGAGATCTACACCGCCCCGGTGCGCGACTCCGCCAACGGCGAGATCACCTACAACACGCCGTCGCTGTATCACGGCAAGGCCTTCGAGAGCGTACGCTTCGTGTTCCGTGATGGCCGCATTATAGAGGCCACCGGCAGCGACGCCGCGGGCATCAACGAGATACTGGATACCGACGAGGGCGCCCGCTATCTCGGTGAGTTCGCTCTGGGCGTGAACCCCCTGTTGACCCGGCCCATGCGTGACACGCTGTTCGACGAGAAGATCGCGGGCAGCTTCCACCTGACGCCGGGCAAGGCCTACGAGAGCTGCGACAACGGCAACCGCTCGGCCATCCACTGGGATCTGGTGTGCCGCCAGGAGAGCGCCTGCGGCGGCGGCGAGATTTGGTTTGACGGCGTGCTGGTCCGCAAGGATGGCCGTTTTGTGCTGCCGCAGCTTGCCGGACTCAATCCGGAAAATCTGATGTAAACTTCAGAGTACACATATTTATATGAATGGTGCCGAAGGTTTCCAAAGGGCGACCGGAAAGCCCTTTGGTCGCGCCCGTGGGCGCGAAATCCTTTGCACAACCGAGTGAAGGAGGAACACTGTATGACAGACCCTAGACTTGAGACTTTAGCCCACAACCTTGTGAACTATTCCTGCGCCGTGAAGCCCGGCGAAAACGTGCTCATCGAGATGTTCGGCGACCACCTGGACTTTGTGCGCGCGCTTGTGCGCGAAACCGTGAAGGCCGGCGGCCAGCCCTTCGTGTGGCTGCGGGACAAGCGCGTGCTCCGAGAGCTCATCGTGGGGCAGAGCGACGACCAACTGAAGACCTGGGCCGAGAACGACACGGCCCTCATGGAGAAAATGGCGTGCTACATCGGCGTGCGCGGCGGCAACAACGCCACCGAATACGCCGGCG
>JAEZSC010000096.1 GCA_023422005.1 Bacillota bacterium
AGAACAACATACAGCCCGCCGTGGTGACCAAGAACAACACGGACCGGTTCCGTACGCAGCTGCAGGCGCTGGGCTTCTCCTTTGACTACAGCCGCGAGGTCAACACGACCGACCCGGCCTACTTCAAATGGACCCAGTGGATCTTCCTGAAGCTCTTCGAGCACGGCTTGGCTTACAAGCACGAGATGCCCATCAACTTCTGCACCGTGTGCAAGGTGGGCCTTTCCAACGAAGAAGTTGTGGACGGCGTGTGCGAGCGCTGCGGCGGCGCCGTGGTGCAGCGGGTCAAGAGCCAGTGGATGCTGCGCATAACGGATTATGCACAGAAGTTGTTGGATGGCCTGGACAACGTGGACTTTATCGAGAAGGTCAAGCTGCAGCAGCGCAACTGGATCGGCCGTTCCGTGGGCGCGGAGATCAACTTCCCCATCGAAGGTACGCCGGACGCCATGACGGTGTTCACGACCCGCGCCGACACAATTTTCGGCGCGACCTATATGGTGCTTTCCCCGGAGCACCCGCTGCTGGATAAGTACAAGGAGCGCATCGCCAACTTCGACGAAGTGATCGCCTACCGCCAGGCGGCGGCGGGCAAGAGCGAGATGGAGCGCACGGAACTGGCCAAAGACAAGACCGGCGTGCGGCTGTTGGGATTCCGGGCCGTCAACCCCGCCAACGGCCAGACCATACCGGTGTTCATCTCCGACTACGTGCTGATGACCTACGGCACCGGCGCCATCATGGCGGTGCCCGCCCATGACGGCCGCGACTGGGATTTCGCCAAGAAGTTCGGCCTGCCCATCGTGGAGGTAGTGGCCGGCGGCGCCGATGTGCAGGCCGAGGCTTATACCGACACCGCCACGGGCACGTTGGTCAATTCCGGCTTCCTCAACGGCATGAGCGTGGCGCAGGCCAAGGCCGCCATGGCCGATTGGGTCGCCAAGCAGGGCATCGGCCGGCCTACGGTCAACTACAAGCTGCGCGACTGGGTGTTTTCCCGCCAGCGCTATTGGGGCGAGCCCATCCCGCTGGTTCATTGCGAGCATTGCGGCTGGGTGGCGCTGCCCTTTGAGCAGCTGCCGCTGACGCTGCCCGAGGTCGATGAGTTCCGGCCCGGTGAGGAAGGCGAATCGCCGCTGGCCGCCATCGAGAGCTGGGTGGCGACGACGTGCCCCACCTGCGGCGGGCCAGCCCGCCGCGAGACCGACACCATGCCCCAGTGGGCGGGTTCGTCGTGGTATTTCCTGCGCTACATCGACCCCCACAACGACGACGAACTGGCCGCGCAGGAGAAGCTGAAATACTGGCTGCCCGTCGATTGGTACAACGGCGGTATGGAGCACACCACGCTGCACTTGCTGTACAGCCGTTTCTGGCACAAGTTCCTCTATGACATCGGCGCGGTGCCCACGGCGGAGCCCTATCAGAAGCGCACCAGCCACGGCATGATACTGGGCGAAAACGGCGAGAAGATGAGTAAGGCCCGCGGCAACGTGGTGAACCCCGACGACATGGTGCGCGACTACGGCGCCGATGCCTTCCGCACCTACGAGATGTTTATGGGTGCCTTCGACCAGCCCATTCCGTGGTCCACCCAGGGCGTCAAGGGCTGCCGGCGCTTCCTGGACCGCCTGTGGAAGATGCAGGAGATGGTGCAAGGCGGCCGCAACCAGGCGCTTCAGGCCGGGCTGCACCGCCTGATCAAAAAGGTTGGCGACGATTACGAGGCCATGAAGTTCAACACCGCCATCGCCGCGATGATGGCCTTCGTGAACGACGTGTACGACGCCGGCGCCATCGGCCGCGAGGATTTCGCAACGCTCATAAAGCTGGTTTCGCCTGTGGCGCCTCACATCGCCGAGGAGATCTGGCAGCGCATGGGCTTCAAGGGCCTGGTGTGCCGGCAGAGCTGGCCGGTCTATGACCCGGCCATGACCGTGGAGCGCACCCGGGAGATTGCCGTGCAGGTCAACGGCAAGGTGCGCGGCCGCATCACGATTGACGCCGACGCCAGCGAGGACACGATACAATCACTGGCGCTGGCCGACCCCGCTGTGACTGCCTGGCTGGAGGGCAAGACCGTGGTAAAGGTGATTGTGGTACAGGGGAAGATTGTAAACATTGTTGTTAAGTAAATCGGAGTTCGGGGCGGCTGACAGCCGCCCCGTTTCGCGCCCTTTCTATTGAGAGGATTTATTGGGTTAAAGCTATGAATGCTGTTCCCTAAAGGAAATGAGCCATGGCAGGGGCATCATGCAGTCTGCTTGTCTGTGACCCTGTTGTGTATTATAATGTGTTGGTTGACAATACTTTACAAAGATACCCCGGGGACGGCGGCAGCCGCGCCCTGAGGTATATCGGACGGTGTGCGTTTGTTGCGATACAGAAGACAACTTTTCCTTGTGGCATTGGACGTCGTCGGCTGTCTGCTGGCGGTGCTTTTTGCGTATTTCATAACCACCAACTATAACATGTCCACGTTCTTCCTAAGGCTGGGCAAGGGCGGCTACATGTGGACGACCATCGCCCTGGCCATGGTGTTTACGACGCTGATCGTCAACAATGCCTTTCGGCTGTATGACAGCCTGTGGGAGCACGCCACGCTCAGCGAGCTGTTCCATACGATCTACGCATCGCTGCTGAGCAACGCCTTTTTCTGGATCATCGTGGTGTCTCTGCGCCTGTACAACACCGGCGTCGTGCAGTATAAAACGCAGATCGCCTTCCTGTTTGTCTATACGGTTTATCTGTTCAGCAGCCGCGCTGTTTACCGGATGTTTAAATACGTGCTGACATCGGCGCTCCCTTTCCGCAAGGGCAATGATGTCAGCAACAAGCGCATCCTGATCGTGGGAGCGGGCAACTCCGGCTCCATCGTGCTCAACGAGATCAAGACCCATCCGCACCTGGGCCGTGCCGTGGCCTTCATCGACGACGACAGGAGCAAGCGCGGCACCCGCATCGGCGATGTGCGCGTGGAGGGCGGCACCGACGACATCCCCGAGGTGTGCAAGGACTTCCGCGTGGACATGATCGTAGTGGCGGTGCCTTCGGCCTCGCCCAGGCAGATCAAGAACATATTGGAGATATGCACCAAGACCCGTTGCGAGCTGCGCATCATGCCGGGTATCTTCGAGCTGATGAACAAGCAGGCCCTGCTGGGCCAGCTGCGCGAGGTGCGCATCGAAGACCTGCTGGGCCGCGACCCTGTGGAGATGGACGCCACCTCCGTGGGCGCGTTCCTCAAGGGCAAGTGCGTGATGGTGACCGGCGGCGGCGGCTCCATCGGCAGTGAGCTGTGCCGCCAGATCGCGGCCTTCCGCCCCAGCCGGCTGGTCATTCTGGATATCTATGAGAACGGCGCTTACGACCTGCAGCAGGAGCTGCGTCGCACCCATCCGGATCTCAACTTCGACGTCGTGATCGCCTCGGTGCGCGACCGCGACCGCGTGGACCAGATCATGGCGCGTTACCTCCCGCAGGTGCTGTTCCACGCGGCGGCCCACAAGCATGTGCCGCTCATGGAATTCAACCCCATGGAGGCCGTCAAGAACAACATATTCGGCACGCTGAACATCGCCCAGAGCGCCTCCGCCTACGGCGTCAAGCGCTTTGTCATGATCTCCACCGACAAGGCCGTGAACCCCACCAACGTCATGGGCTGCACCAAGCGCGTGGCTGAGATGATCGTGCAATCCATGGACAAGATCAGCGAAACCGAGTTCGTGGCCGTGCGCTTCGGCAACGTGCTGGGCAGCAACGGCAGCGTGATTCCGCTGTTCCGCCAGCAGATCATGAGCGGCGGTCCGGTCACCGTGACCCATCCGGACATCATCCGCTATTTCATGACGATACCGGAGGCGGTGCAGCTGGTGCTGCAGGCCGGCGCCCTGGCCGAGGGCGGTGAAATCTTCCTGCTGGACATGGGCGAGCCCGTGCGCATCGACGACCTGGCCCGCAAGCTGATCCGCCTGAGCGGTCTGGAACCGGACAAGGACATCCCCATCATCTACACCGGCCTGCGCCCCGGCGAGAAGCTCTTCGAGGAGTTGCTGCTGGCCGAGGAGGAGACCAAGCCCACCCGTATTCCCAAGATCTTCATCGCCAAGCCCTCGGACATCACCTTTGAGGATTTCCAGGCCAAGCTGGACGAGCTGGAACAGCATGACAACCATACCGACAGGATCCGCAAGATTCTCAAGGAACTGGTGCCCAATTTCAGCTGCGGCGATGACCCCGGGGAATAGGCCGATGGACGCGGCTGCAAAGTTTGGAATTGGCGGTGAACCATACGTGAAACGCGGACCCTATGCGCGCTTGGTCAAGCCGGTTCTGGACCGGCTGGCGGCGCTGATTCTGATCGTTCTGCTGTGCTGGCTGCTGGCCATGCTGGCGCTGATCATCAAGCTGACCTCGCCGGGGCCGGTGTTCTTCCGGCAGAAGCGGGTGGGGCTGGGCAAAAGCCATTTCATGATCTTTAAGTTTCGTACCATGCGCGCCGACGCTCCCGCCGACGTGCCCACCCATCTGCTGGCCAATCCCCAGAGCCACATCACGCCCATCGGACGCTTCCTGCGGCGCAGCAGCCTGGACGAGCTGCCGCAGCTTTTCAACATCCTGCGCGGGGAGATGAGCTTCATCGGCCCCCGGCCGGCGCTGTGGAACCAGGACGACCTGATTGCCGAACGGGAACGCTGGGGCGCCAACGACGTGCTGCCCGGTGTGACCGGTTGGGCCCAGGCCAATGGCCGCGACGAGCTGCCCATCCCCGAGAAAGCACTTCTGGACGGCTTCTACGCCGGCAATGCGGGCTTTTGGCTGGATGTGAAAATCCTGTTTTTGACCGCTGTGAACGTGCTGCGCGCCAAGGGCATCGTGGAGGGCAATACCGGGCGGTAGCCGGTGCGCGAAGGAGAAGCATCAATTGAATCGTACAGATAAAAGAGGGTTATTATGAGCAACTGGCAGACCGTGCGCATGCTGGCCAAGCACTGGCTGTGGATCGCAGCGGCCACCGTGCTGTGTGCTGTCATTTTATGGAGCTCCGCACAGATGGACAAGCTGGTGAGCTACAGAGCGACGGCGATTTTTGTGCTGCTGCCGACGCAGCAGGGGCCTGTTTCCGAAGTGCTTACCGCCAACCAGAGGATTGTGCTGTCCCTGCTGAACTCGCCGGAGTACCGCCAGAGAATGGCCTCGGATCTGAAGCCGCCCAAAGGGCAGATGCCCTCCATCACGATGGACGGCGACGCCGGCGCCATTGGCATCCGCGTGAGCGTGGTGGCCGAGAACGCACAGACGGCCTGTGCCATAGCCAACAGCGCGATGGATGGCGCCATAGAGGCCGTTGAGAAGATAGGGCTATCGGTGCGGCCAAAGCCGCTACTCCGGGCGGCTAACCCCCAGCCCATAGAGCCGGTGGACGGCGGAAAGACCCGCGGTGCGCTAGGCGCGGCGCTGGGCCTGGCGTTAAGCCTGTGTGTGTTGCTTCTGCGTTATTATCTGAGCGATACGATCAAGAACGAACGTGAGGTGCGCGAGCTGCTGGGACGGGAGGTGCTGGCCGAGCTGCCGCGGGTGCGCGACAATCAGAGCATGCCGGTGCACCGCTCGGAGCGCCTGCGGCGGGCTGTAGAGGGCCTGGCCGTGCACCTGCGCTATGGCGAGGCCGGCGAAGGCGGCGTCATCGGCGTGACCAGCGCCCGGCGGGACGAGGGCAAGTCCGTGGTGTCGGCGATGCTGGCCGAGGCTCTGTGCACCGGCGGGCGCACGGTGCTGCTGGTGGACATGGACTGGACCAACCCCAGCGTGCACAAGCATTACAAGCTGAGCGCCGGCGCGGGCGCGGCCGACGTGCTGTGCGGCCGCAGCGCGCTGGCAGCGGCGGCGCGGCCGGTGCCCGCCACGCCGGGGCTAAGCGTGCTGGCCGCTGGCAACGGCCCTTGTGACAGCGCCGACGCCATGGGAAGCTTGATCCGGCAGGCTGCCGAGTCGTATGACTTCGTCGTGGTGGACTTGACCGCCGTGGGCGGCCATGCCGCCGTGACCGCCACGGCCCGCCTGCTGGACCGCGTCGTGTTCGTGGCCATGGCCGAGAGCACCACGCTGCAGAACGCCCAGCGATCCTTGAAGCTGCTGGACGCCGCCGGCGTCGCCGTGCGCGGTGTGGCGCTCACCGACGCGTGACGCCATGAACGTGCTGTTCATAGGCTCCGCCATTGCTCCGGAGCGAAGCGCGCGCACGCCGGGCAGCTCGCCTGCCGCCAACCGCTACCAGCACGGGCTGCTGGGCGGTTTGGCCGGCGCACTGGATGGCGAGCTGCGGGTGGTCAGCCGCCTGCCCATCGCCGCGGGCCGCTCCTCCGGCGCCTTGTGGGTGCGGGCCGGGCGCGAAGAAGTGCGGCCCGGTGTCGTGGCGTCCATTCTGCCGATGCTCAATCTCCCCTTCGTAAAGCAGCTGTGCCTGGGCCTGGGCGCTGCCCGCGCCGTGGCGCGCTTCTGCCGCGACCATCGGGGGGAGCGAAACGTCGTGCTGGGCTACTCTTTGAGCTCCTTTGTGGCCAGCTTTGCCGCGCGGGCCGCCCGCCGGGCCGGGCTGCCGTTGGTCTATCTTTATACCGACCCGCCCTACGAGCAGGCCAAGCCGGGCGCGCTGTGGAGCATGGCCTATCGCCTGAACCGCCGCATGACCGAGCGGGTGCTGGCGCAATGCGCGGGCCTGGTCACCGTGAACGCCCACGCCGTGGATGTTTACGCGCCGGGTAAGCCCTTCCTGGTGATGGAAGGCGGCGTGGAGGCCAGCGTACCGCGGATGCAAGCCGCAGTACAGCCGCTCACGCTGTTATACAGCGGCGGCTATTCCCCCCACAATGGATTGGAAAACCTGATCGCCGGCTTTCGGCGCACGGAGAACCCCGGCTACCGGCTGCTGCTCTACGGCCGCGGCGTGTTGGAGGATTTCCTGCGCCGGCAGCAGGAGGCTGACCCGCGCATCCAGGTGATGGGCTTTGCCGCGCCGGAAGCCATGCCCGCGCTGCAGGCCGGCGCCGCGGCGCTGGTCAACCCGCGCCCCACGGCCCACAGTGTCACTGCGACGACGTTCCCCAGCAAGCTCATGGAATACCTATTGAGCGGCAGGCCGGTGCTCACCACGCGCATCAACGGCATTACCGCTGATTATGATCCCTATTTCCACTATGTGGACGATGAGAGCCCCGAGAGCTGGGCCGCGGCCATCGACGGCCTGCTGGGCGGCGACGCCGCGGCGCTGGATGAGCGCGGCGCGGCGGGCCGCGCCTTTGTGCTGCTGGAGAAGAATTGGGACGCCCACGGGCAGCGGCTGGCCGCCTTCCTGCGGCAGCTCGCGGGGGAGCGGCCATGAACGCTCCCGCGCCGGCAAACAGGCCGCCGCTGGTACAGCGGGTGCGGCCCCGGGATTTACGGCTGCTCAACGACGCCTGCGCCGTGGTGCTCATCGCGTGGTATCTGGTGCCGGCTTTCAAGATCGTCGCGCGTTCCGAGGTTTTCGCCGCTGCGTTGGGGCTATGGGGGGTCACGGCCTTCTGCATCCGGCGGGATTGGCTGAGCGTCAAGGGCTCCCACATCGTGCCGCTGGCGCTGTGGTATGCGGTGTTCGCGCTGAACTTCGTCTTTGGGCGCTCCACGCTGTTCGGGGAATACCTGTTCATCATGACGGTGTTCTTCACACCGGCTTTTCTGTTCCACTTCTACCGGCGCACCGAGCAGGCCGATCGCATCGTGTTCTTCTCCCGGCTCATACTGGTGCTTCTGTGCGTTACTGCAGTCACCACGCTGATCGGGCAGTTCCGCTACCCGATCCCCTCGCGCACGCTTTCCAAGGGCATAGAGAGCTACACGGTGCTGTATTCGTCACAGAACATCGGCGGCTTCGGCTTCACCTATGGGCTTATGCTCTACACGGTGGCGCTGGCGGCCTTTGCCCGCAACCTGGGAAAGGGCCTGGCGCAGGTTGCGTATATGGCGTTGATCGTCTTCTTCATGGGCGTCATCGTCAAGACCGAATTCACGATCGCCGTAGCGCTGGTGGCGCTGGGCGTGGCGCTGGCGCTGGCGTTGAAACCCCGCCGCGCCGCGATCGTGGCGCTATGGGCCGTGGCTGCGGCGTTGCTGGCCGTGCTGCTTTTTGATGCGCTGTCGCCTTACATGCAGCGCATCAGCGCTGCCATCAGCTCCAGCACCATCCGCGACCGCGTGCAGGACGTGATCCGCTTCCTGTCCACCGGAGAACTGGGCGGAGACTTCGCCCTGCGGGCGGACAAATACGCCGTGTCGGTGCGCACGGCGCTGGCGCAACCCTTCCTGGGCTCCGGCGCTTGGTATGGCTACGACACCGAGGCCATGGGCGTCGGCGGCCATGTGGAGCTCTTCGACACGCTGGCCCGCTACGGCCTGTTGGGGGCGGCGCCGCTGGCGTGGTTCCTCGTGGCCAACCTAAGAGACACGGCCCGCCTGATGCGCGGCGTGCCCATGGCGGCGGGTATGCCGGCGTTCTTCGTGCTGTTCGCGCTGTATGCCGCCACCAATACGTTTTTCACCAGTTCCGAGATCGGTCTTATGCTGTTCTTCGCTGTGCCGGCCATGGCTTTTTGGCGTGGCTCGACCAACGCTGTCCCCGATGAAACCCGTGCTGGGGAGGAAACCCGATGAAAATCCTTTGGAGCTCCAATTATTTCTTTCCCGAGGTAAGCTCTGCGCTGGGGGAGCCCACCGTGGTGCACGGCGGCTGGATGCTGGCGCTGGCTCAGGATGTGGTGGCCGCCGGGCAGACGCTGGCTGTGGCCGCGCTGTACAAGGGCCGCACCGTTCGCAAGATACAGGGGGAGAAGATCACCTATTATCTGCTGCCGGGGCTGGTCAAGAGCCGCTATCTGTATGACCGGGCGCTGCTCACGCACTGGAAAGCGGTGCTGGAGGATTTCGTGCCGGATGTCGTGCACATCCACGGCACCGAGTACGCCTACGGCCTGCCGCTGGCCCAGGCGGCCAAGGGCAAGAGTATCCCTACCGTGGTCAGCATACAGGGCATGATCAGCGTGTATGAGCGCCACTATCTGGCCGGCATCCCGCCGCTGGCCGCGGCCTTCACGCGCACGTTGCTGGACAATCTGCGCTTCACCGGCATGTTGGAAGGGCGCAACCGTTTCCGTGTGCGCAGCAAATACGAGTGGGCGCTGCTGCGCCAGGTGCGCCACGTCATGGGCCGCACCCTGTGGGATTATGCCAACACCCGGGCCATCAACCCCGATATGGTCTACCACCTGTGCCAGGAGAGCCTGCGGGACCCCTTCTACGCCGGCGGCTGGAGTCTTTCAACCATGGAGCGCCACACGATCTTTTGCAGCCAGGCCACCTATCCTGTCAAGGGCCTGCATATCCTGCTGGAGGCACTGCACATCCTCAGGCGCGACATCCCCGACGTGCGCCTGATGGTGGCCGGGCCGGACGTAACTGGCGGCAGCGGTTGGAAGAGCCGCCTGCGCCGCACCGGATACGGCAAATACCTCTCCCGCCTGATCGGCCGGTACGGCCTGCGGGACTGCGTAACCTTCACCGGTTCTCTGGGCGCGGAGCAGATGGCCGCGCGCATGGCCCGTGCCCATGTGTTCACGCTGAACTCCTCCATCGAGAACAGCCCCAACTCACTGGGTGAGGCGCAGCTCATGGGCACGCCCTGTGTGGCGGCCTATGTCGGCGGTGTGCCGGACATGGTGACCGACGGCGTGGACGGTCTGCTGTACAACTATCAGGAGCCTGCCATCCTGGCGGAACGCCTGCGCGCCCTCATGAGCGACGACGCGCTGGCGGAGCGGCTGTCGCAGGGCGGGCGGGCCAGCGCGTGTAAGCGCCACGACCGGCAGCGCAACCTGCAGGCCGTGCTGGACACCTACGAGCGCGTCCGCAGCCAGCCATGAGCCAACAGAGGCTGCTGAAAAACACGTTCCTGTACTTCGTGGGCACACTGGCCACGCGGCTGCTGAATTTCTTGTTCCTGCCGCTGTACACCGAGCGCATCCCCGCCGCCGACTTCGGCTATTACGGCTTCGTGTATTCCATGCTCTCGGTCGTCATGCCTTCGCTGTTCTTCATGGTGTGGGATGTGTTCCTGCGCTTTACGCTGGACGAGAAGACCGATGAGGGCCGCGAGCGCGTGGCTTCCACGGTGCTGCTGTGCACGGGGGCGCTGTTCCTGGCCTACGGCGCGCTGTTCGTGGCCGTGGGCCTGCTGCACCCGGTGCGCGATCTGTGGCTGATCCTTCTGGTGTCCTTCACGTGGCTGCTGGCCTACATTTGGCAGAGCGGCATGCGCGCCCATGGGCACAACCGGCTGTATGCCATCGGCGGCGTGGCGGCCACCGCTGTCACCGTCACCGTGAATCTGGTGTTCATCCTGGTGCTGCGTTGGCACAGCGTCACGCTGTACGCGGCGCAGGCGGCCAGCTTCCTCACGGTGTTTCTCCTGGCAGAGCGAAAGCTGCGCCTGCTGCGCCGGGTGCGCTTGAGCCTGTTCGACCGGGCGCTGCTCATGCGCATGCTGCGCTTCGGCGGGCCGCTGATCTTCAATTCCGTCGCCTTCTGGATGGTCAACGGCATTGGCTCTCTGGTCATCAAGGTAAACATGGGCGACGCGGCGGTGGGTTATTTCTCGGCGGCGGGCCGTTTTTCCATGATCGTGGCCACGATGACGCAGATCGTGTATTACGCCTGGCAGGAGGAGGCCTTCCGTGAGGCTGGCAGCGATGCGCTGCAGGGCTACGCCTCGCAGGTGCTGGGGCATTATTGCCGGGTGCTGCTGGGCGGTGTGGCCTGCGGCCTGCCGGCGCTGGCGCTGGTCGTGCCGTGGGTCATAGACAGCGCGTATCAGCCGGCTTGGGCGCTGGTGCCCGCGGTGGTGCTCACGGCTGTGTATTCGGCGCTGAGCTCCTTTGCCGGCACTGTCTATTCGGCCAAGATGCGCACCGCAGACATTCTGAGCACGACCATCGTGGGCGGCGTGCTGAGCCTGGCCCTTTCGTGGTTCGGCGTGCAGCTCTTCGGCATGCAGGCAGTGGCCGCGGCCGGCGGCGTGGGTTTTTTGGCGGTGTTCCTGCTGCGGGTGGCCTTCAGCCGCCGTGCCGCGCCGCTGCGGGTGGATTGGCCGCTGTTCGCGCTGCTGAACCTGGCGGCGGGGGCCGGTGTGGCGCTGTACTTCGTCGGCGATGCCTGGGTGAAGCTGGCGGCGTCGGCGCTGGGCTTTGTTTGGTTCCTATGGCTGAACCGCGCGCTGCTGCGCGGCGCGCTGGGCGCGCTTAAAAGGCGGGGGAAGTAGAGCCCGCGCCGGAAGGGAGAACCCATGCGGGATATCTGGGGCATAGTGCTGGTCGCGGCGGTCACGGTGGTGGGCATCGCCGGGGCCGCGGTGTATTTTCGACGGCGCAGCCAGCGCCGAATCGCGCGTATCCTCCTCGAGCAGTGGGGCGCAAAGCCCGAGCGCGCGGCTTCCGAAGACGAGCTGCTGGGCATCCGTGTGAACGCCGCCGCGCTCATGGACTTCGATGTGGACGACATCACGTGGAACGACCTGGAGATGGACCGGGTGTATCGCGAGGCCAACAACGCCCAGACCACCGCCGGAGACCACATGCTGTATGCGCTGCTGCGCCGCCCGTGCCTCACAGAAGGGGACCTGCTGCGCCGCCAGGCCATATTGGATTGGGCTGCCCAGGATGAAGCGGGACGGGAGCGGATCAAGCGCCGCCTATACCGGCTGGGCCGGGTCAGGAACATCGACATCCGCCAGATGCTGGAGAAGCAGTGGTACGACGCCAGGATGCTGCCGTTGTGCATTGGTTTGAGCGCCGCGCTGGCCGTGAGCATCGCGCTGGGGGCGGCGGGCCTCCGGGCTGCCTGGGCGGTTGCCGGTATTCTGGCATTCGCCAACAGCCTGCTGGCACTGCGTTCCCGCAAGAAGATCGGCGTTTATATGGCGGTCGTCGGGTACATCCCCAGGCTCATCGGTGCGGCCGGCAGGATCATCGGTGAAAGCACCCCGGCGCTGGATGCGCTGCGGGCCAGATTGATTCCCCTCTACGAGCGCGTCCGGGGTATCGCCGGTTCCTGGATTGCGGCCAGCTATACCGGCGTCATCGTGTGGGAGGATTTTACGTCCTTCTTGCGCCTGGCTTTCCTGATCGATGCGATCAGCTATCACCGGCTGACCCGGGCCGTCTGGGCCCACCGGGAGGAGCTGCGCGGCATCTACATGCTGGTCGGCGAGCTGGACGCGCTGATCGCCGCGGCATCCTGGCGTCAGGCGCTGCCGCAGTGGTGCCGGCCGGAGATGGGCGGCAGCGGCATCGCCTTCGAGGGCATGGTGCACCCCTTGCTGCCCGGCGCGGTGCCCAACAGTGCCGATCTGCAGGGGAACCTGCTGCTGACCGGCTCCAACGCGTCGGGCAAGTCCACGTTCTTGAAAGCCGTGGCGCTCAACGCGCTGCTGGCGCAGGCGCTGGGTACGGCGACGGCCCAACGGTGGCGCGGCGGTTTTTTCCGTGTGTATACGTCCATGGCTCTGCGAGACAACCTGTTCCAGGGGGAAAGCTATTTCATCGCTGAGATCCGGTCGCTCAAGCGGCTGCTGGACGCGCGGGAGGGCCAGCCGCCCTGTCTGTGCATCATCGACGAGGTGCTGCGGGGCACCAACACCGGCGAGCGCATCGCCGCCGCGGCGCAGGTGCTCACGGAGATGGGGCAGGGGCCGGGTCTGTGCCTGGCGGCCACCCACGACGGTGAGCTGACCGGTCTGCTGGGTCCGGCGTATCGCAACTGCCACTTCACCGAGACCATCGTGGATGGAGATGTCCGCTTTGACTACCGCCTGCGGCAGGGGCCTGCCGCCAGCCGCAACGCCATCGCGCTGCTGGGCATCATGGGCTTTGACCAACAGCTGGTGGAGCAGGCCCGGGAGAGGCTGCAGCGCTTTGAACAGACCGGCGTGTGGTCATAGCCCGCGGGAAGGGAGCAAGGAACCATGGACCGATTGCCACCTTTGCGCGCCGCCGTATTCGGGCGGGCGAACTGGGCTTCACCGGCACAATACAAAGCAAACGAAAGAACCCGGCAGCGTGGCTGCCGGGTTCTTTTGTATGGAGGTCAGTTGTCGGTATTGATGGGCTTGGGCGTCTTGGTGGGCCGGGGCGTTTTGGTGGGCTTGGGTGTATTTTCCGGCTTTGGGGTTTTATCCGGCTTGGCGCTGTCCAGCAGGCCCACGCCGGTGTTGCCCTTGGTGTTGACTTCCTTGTCGTCGTTGCCCTTGCCGTTGTTGCCGTCGTTGCGGGGCGTGGCAGTGGGTTCGGTGGTTTGCGTGGTGGTCGGGTCGGCGCTGGCATCTGCCGGCGCGGCGGATTCCGTGGCAGAGGCGGTTGCTGAGGGCGCAGGCGTGGCGGTTTCGCCAGGCTTCTGGGTCTTTGCCGCCTTGCGGTTGGCCTTGATGGCTTTCATGATGTCCTTGACGGGTTTGCCGAGCCATTCGTTGACGTCTACCTGCGCGCCCTCGCCGGCGGAAGCGATGTATTTTTGTACCAGGTTGAGCTTGCCGGGGGTCGTGCCCAGCTTGTGGGCTTCCTGCACGCGGTTATAACCCACGCGGTCCACCTCGACCTCGCCGGGGGCTCCGGCATCCTCAAGAGCCTCTTCGGCCTGCTCTTTGGCCTGCTCGGCATCCTGCTGGGCCTGAGCTTCGTTGTTGCTGGCGATGGTCACGACGACGGTGTTTTCGGCGTCGGGCTTCAGATATCCCTCCGCGGCGGCCTCGCGCACCACGGCCTGTATGTTGCGGCCCAGGTTCACGCCGGTCTTGATGTTGGCCAGCAAAGCCTTGCCGTCCTCATTGACGCCCCGGGCGCCGATGACGTGGCCGATGAGGTTCAGCTGGAATTCCACGCTGGGGTTGATGTCCACGCTGGCATAGCTCACCGGCGTGTAGTAGGCCAGGGCCGTGCCGCCGCTCAGCAGCAGCACCGCGGCGGCGGCCACGCAGGAAGCACGGCGCAGCAGCGGTCGGGAGGTGTGCAGTTCCTGCCCCACATGATATCCCGTATTGGCGATTTTCTGGAAGGTGCCGTCGCTGCCCAGCACCACGGCCTGTCTCCCCTTGGTCTGCATGACGATGCTTTTCATGGCTATTGCCCTCCTGTGATGTAGCTTACGTATTCGCTGAGGCAGGGATAATCGTGCGCGAGGATCACCGCTGCCGCCAGTATATATTTGCGATGCCGTTCCAATGTTTTTCGGGGCAGGCGGCAGATGTTCGTCAGGTAAATCATCGGGAGCATGCCCGAGGCCGAAACCTGCTCGAAAGCTATGGGGTTGGCCAGCAATGCGCGCACCGCCACGGCGCAGGCCCTTCGTGTTTTCCCCGAGCGGGGGGACGCGGCAGCCAGGTCGTCGAAGTGTATGCCATAGCCAAGGAGCTCCACACTTAAGGCCTCGATTTCCTGGGCAATGTCCCGTCGTTCCTGCTGGCTGCTGTCGGCGACCTCAAAGGGTTCCGGTTCCTCATCGGACGCCGCGGCCAGGGCGCTGAAAGGGATTTCCCGCCCGGCGGCGCTGTTTCTGCGGGCGTCGTCTATCAGCCGGTTGCGGATCACCAACGACGCGTAGGAAAGGAACTTCCCCTTTTTGCCGTCAAAGGTTTGAATTGCTTCATTGAAAGCGGACATCGCCACGGGCAGTTCATCCTGCCCGGGCCCGATGTGCCTACCCGTGTGTTTGCTGGCGCAGGATGCGATAAAGGGCAAAAATTCTTCGATCAACAGGCTGGTATCGCCGCTGGCGCGTTGCTGTTCCAGTACCCGTTCTTCCAGACTCATGCTACCTCCGTGTATTTGATGACCATTATATCATGCGCACCGTTTTGGAGGATTTCCGGGGTGGCGTGGCAGCGCATGTAAAAAAGCCACCTGGCCAAATGTATGGCAGGAGGCTTAGGAATAGCATGACAGCGCTCAGGCTGTCAGTTTGTGGCCGCCGGCGCTTCGGTTGCTTCACCTTTGTATTGCCGCACCAGGGCCAGCAGCTTGCGCTCGAACTCCCGCTGGGGCATCGTGGTCGTGCCCTGAGAGCGCGATGTCGGGTGTTCGGTGGGTAGCGTCACGCCTTCCAGCGGCCATTCGCTCCAGTAGCTCACGACGCCGTCGGACACGGGCATGACGCAGTATGCCGTCCCCAGCAGCTGCACATCGCCCAGCTCAAATGCGCGCAATTGGTTGTCGGGGTCGCTCTGCTGCGCCTGACGGTCGGCTTGGTTATACACATGGGCAAGGAAGTAGTATTCCTCGCCAATGTGCAACGGCACGTCCAGGCTTCCGGCCATCCAACTGGCTGTTCCCACGGCGCGCACGGTGTTCTTCTGCGGCAGAGCGCCGTAGAGCACGTCTTTCACGTCGACTTCACATACAGCCAGATACGCGTCCATCTGCCCTCTCGCTGTTTTTCCAAGTGACCTGCACGTCCTTAGCGCTCTTTACTTCGCCGCGAAAAAGCACGTTCATATCCCGCAGAAACCGATCGGCTTCGAAGGGCGCATACTCGATGTTGACGGTGGCGTAGGGGCTGGTTGGGCTGTCCAGCACGGTTCGCCCCGGGCCCTCCGGCGCGGCGCAGCCGGAAGCCACCAATATCGTCACCAGAAACAGAGAGAGGAAGGCTAGGCGCATGGCACACCTCCCGCGTAAAGGATTGCGTTTCTCCACTCTATAGACGAAGGGAGCGAAGGTCTGGTTCGCTCCCTGGGGTATACATGAAGACTGCTTACTTTTGCTTATAGGAACGCATGCGCAGCGCCGAGAGCACCAGGCCCAGCACCGCCGCGCCGCCCAGCACGGCCAGCATGACGCCCGTGGACACCACCTGGTCACCCCAGAGCAGCACGACGCCGTTGCCACGCAGATAGCTATCCACCGCTGCCTGCGGCGCGCCATGGAACACCATCTCGACGGGCTGGCGCAGGAACACCTGGCGCAGCAGCGCGGCGCTGTGGCTGAAGGGGACCAGCAGCACGAACTTTTGCACGAAGGCGGGCAGTATACCCAGCGGCACATAGACGCCGGTTAAAAAGCCGATCATCGTGCCCAGCAGCGTGCTCAGCGTGGCGAAGGCCGACGAGGTCTTCTGAAAGCTGACGACCAGATAGAGGATGGACGCCGCCGTCAAAGAGCTTAGGATCAGGATGCCCAGCGCTTCCAGCAAGTTGGGCAGCGTCAGCCACTGGCCGCCGCCCAGCACGATATAGACTTCGCTGATGAGCAGCGCGACGATGCTGAACGCCAGGGAGATCACGACCGCGGACACCAGATAGCTCACAACGACGGCGGTGCGGTTGACCGGCGCCACGATGAAGTCGGTGAACTGCTTCTTCTCCACATCCTGCACCATGGTGCCCAGCACGCCCAGCGCCACGGTGACGGCGTTGATGCCCAGCAGGCCGCTCATGATCCAGCTGTCCACGAGGTAGCGCACGCCCGCCACGTCTCCCACGCGGTCGGTGATGGAGTCCACCTGAATCTTGCCCAGAAACAGCGCGTACAGCGCAATGATGATCAGCACGCTCAGGAAGGAAAAGAAAACAGATATGCGGTCGCGCACATACACCTTGATGTTGCGCACCGACAAATTCCACATCACGTTCATTGGGCTTCCTCCTGGGTGCGGATGTCTCGGCCTGTCACGTTCATAAAGACGGCGTCCATGTCGCCCTTACGCACCTCGAAGCTGGCCACATGGCCTTCCACAGCCTTGAGCACTTGCAGGGCGTCCATGCTGTTGTGCACCTGGAGCACCAGCGTGTCGGCACTGGGCGTATAGGCGCGGCCCATGCGGTCCAGCGCCGCCCGCAGCGCCGCGTCGTCGCCGCTCACCAGGATCAGCGTGTCGCTGCTGTGGCGCTCCTTGAGCTGCGCCGGAGAGCCCTGAGCCACGATGTGCCCGTGGTCGATGATGGCCACGTCGTCGGCGCCGGCGGCTTCCTCCATGTAGTGGGTGGTCAGGAACACCGTGGTGTTCTCCTTGCGTCGCATGTCGGCGATGGTGCTCCACACCCGCAGGCGGGTCTGAGGGTCCAGCCCGGTGGTGGGTTCGTCCAGGAACAGCACCCGCGGCGTGTGGATCAGCGAACGGGCGATGTCAGCGCGGCGCCGCTGCCCGCCGGACAGCTTGCCGTAGGGCCGGTCGATGCACTCGCCCAGGCCCACAACATCGATCACGTGGCCGATGCGCTTCTTAAGCTCCGCGCCCTTGAGACCATAAAAGCTGGCGCGCACGGCGATGTTCTCGCGCACGGTCAGCAGTGGGTCCAGCATGGAGTTCTGGAACACGACGCCGATGCTTCGGCGAATGTCGTCATCCCGGCTGCCCACCTGGTAGCCGTTTATGCAGACGCGGCCCTGGTCCATGCGCAGGATCGTGCAGAGGATGCTGATCGTCGTGGATTTGCCCGCGCCGTTGGGGCCCAGGAAGGCGAACAGCGCCCCCGGCTCCACGCGGAAGCTGATGTCGTCCACGGCGGTCACGGCGCCGTAGCGCTTGGTGAGGTTTTCCACTTCTATGATGCTTGGCATAGGGCCTCCTTGCGGCCGCCGCAATCGGTCGGGCACTATCTAATTTTACCAGAGTATGTAGGGCATCGTCCATTGTGAAAATCGTATAAGTTGGGCACTTGGACGATAAGGACACGGTTGGATAAAAGAGAGAGGGCATATTTCTCCCCAAGAGCCAATACGATGCACAAAGGGGAGGGATGGGCCGATGATGAACGGCATCTGGGCGGTCATGATCCTGCTGAGCGTGGGGTGTGCCGCGGCCACCGGCCGGCTGGACGCGCTGCTGGGCGCATCCATGGATGGCGCAACGGCGGCCATTGGCCTGTTTCTTAAGCTGCTGGCCGTGTATGTGCTGTGGTGCGGTATATTGGAAATCTTAAGCGACAGCGGCCTGGCCGACCGCTTTGCGCGGCTGCTGCGCCGGCCGCTGCGCTGGCTTTACCCCGGCGTGCCGGCGGAATCGGCGGCGGCGCGCCAGATCAGCCTGAACATGGCAGCCAACATGCTTGGCGTGGGCAACGCCGCCACGCCGGCGGGGCTGGAAGCCATCCGATTGATGAAACCGCTCTCAAAAGAAAGAGACGAAGCCTCCGACGACATCTGCATGCTGCTGGTCGTCAACTGCTCCTCCATGCAGCTGCTGCCCACCACGGTCATCGCGCTGCGCCAGGCGGCGGGCTCCGCCGCGCCGGCGGACATCCTGCCGGCGGCGCTGTTGAGTTCTTTGGGTGCGGTGGCGCTGGGTGTGCTGGCCGCCAAGGCGCTGGCGGGGCTGCAGTGGAAACGCAGAAAAGAGAGAGCTACGGCTGCGCAACGTGCTTCTTAAGTGCTTTTGCCAACTGGTCGGGGCAGGAGGTGCCGTTTTGACACTGTATGCCCTCCAGCAATTCGATGACCTCGCCCACCGGGCGGCCCTGCACCAGCCGGGCCAGGCCCTGCAGATTGCCTCCGCAGCCGCCCTCGAACCGGCAGGCGGTCACGACGCCATCCTGCACTTCAAACTGTATGTTGCGGGAACAGGTCCCCTTGGTCGCATATTTTTGCATGGTTACTTGCCTTTCTCGATTTGTGTCTCATCCCGGGTCAGTTCGGAAATCAAGCCGGCATAGAGCTGCTCGCCCCGCTCGCGGAACCGCCGGCACACGCCCTCGGCGGCTGCGGCGGTGGCGGCGGACAGCTGCAACTCCAGCAGCGTCTGCAGGTTTTCGGTGATCCGCAGGCGGATGGGGTATTCGCTGGCCGAATCCTGTGAATATTCAGCGCTGATCTGAAAAGAGCGCTCCAGGGCCACGCGCCGCTCGGCGATGCGCGCGTCGATGGAGGAGCGGATGGGCAGCGGAATGCGGCTTTTGAGCAGCGAAAGCACGCCCAAGCCGTCGGCGGTTACGCTGAACAGCTTGCGCCCATCCTGGCTGCGCTCGGCCAGCAGCTTTTCATCGCAAAGATCCCGCAGGTGCTGCTCCAGGTCGAAATACAGCATCCAATTGTTTTCCTGGTTCAGCTTGACGATCTCGTCGTGCTCCAACCCCATGCCCATGCGCGAAATCAAAAAGAGCAGGATCAGCCGGTTGCCGGCAGGATCAGGTTTGATTGTGTATTTCATAAATCTATTATACCAAAATCGCCGGCCTGCGTCCTGTGACTTTCATTGGATTTCAGCATAAATCGCGTTCCGTGACAAACAATAAGAAAAATCGCCCGGCGATTGTGGTCGCCGGACGATCAACAGTCCGCGTTCAATCACTAAAGGAGCGCATAAGCGTTGAAAGTGATTTGTTGGTTCCGCCCGCGATGCTTTTTCAGCATCGCGGGCAACCATAGGCGCGGCCGGGTTGTATCTTGACGCGATGCGAGGATTTTCATAACGTCGAGGGAACCCACGGGTTCCCTCGACCTTCCGGGGCTGTCAGACCTTACTTGGAGCCGGAGAGCTGCTGTTGGCCCAACGCGACCAGTTTCTTGGTCATGTTGCCGCCAACGCGGCCGCAGTCGCGGCTGGTCACGTCTCCCCAGCTTGTGCCATGGGGAACGTTGATGGCCAGTTCGGACGCGATCTCGTATTTCATGTTATAGAGGGCGTTCTTGGCTCCGGCCACCAGAGGTTTTGCATTGCTGATACGGCTAGGAATATCCATTCGGTTTTGCCTCCCTTCGCTGATTGACTCTTTGTGAGCCTTGCACTACTAATCTGTCCATCAGCGAGGGGCAAAACCGTGGTAAAAGTTCGACCGAAATGCACATGGGCGGCGGCGCTGCCAGCCCTTGGCGCGGCCAGCAAATGCCAAAGCGCTCCATGACGGGGTTATGCGTGCGGGCGCACATCAGTATGTGACAGTTTGCCCGCCAAATTCCTTCGTATATTGAAAAGAAATCAGATCAAAAAATGCGACAAAGCCGCCAGCAATTCCGATACGTCGCCGGTGTAGGCATCCAGCAGCAGCGGCTGGCTCAGGTCCAGGCTCAGGATGCCCAGTATGGACTTGGCGTCCACGACATAGCGGGCCTGGCGCAGGTCGATGTCATAATTAAATTGCGAAACGATGTGGCACAGCGCCTGCGCCTCCTTGACGTCGTGCACCTGCACGTTCAGCGTATGTACCTTGTTCATGGGTTGCCTCCTGCTTTTGCCTTTTGTTGGGCCAGCCAATGCCCGAAGCCCAGCTCCATGGCGTCGGCGTCCAGCCCGAGCTCTTCGGCCAGGGCCCGCGCCGTGCGCTGCTGCGTGGCTTCCAGCTTTTCGGCAGCGGTCACGGCGATGTGCCCATGGCGTTGCATGGATTGCAGTGTCTTGCGCATGCTGTCCCAGCCGCAGGTATCCATCAGAAAAGCGGCCAGGGCCTTGGATGTCGCATAATATCGGGAAACGGCGGCGGCGTCCGAGGGGTCTATCCTCTCCAGATCGATGACGACCTGGTCGGCATAGCGGTTCATGGGGCCGGCCAACTCCTGGGCCGTGAGGCCATGGGGTTGCCGCAGGCTGCCCCGGGAATCCTCCAGCAGCCCGGCCATACCCTCCTGCAGCCAGTAGGCGGCGTTGTCCTGGCTTAGGTCGCTGAGCATGCCGTGCACGCTTTCGTGCAGCAGCATGCGCTCATACTGCTGGAGGGATACCCCGCTGTCGCGGAAAAGCTTGATGGCCTCGCCGTACTCGTGCCAGCCGCCCACCCATGCAGGCAGGTCCAGCTTGATGGACTGCAGGAAGGTCTGCCGATCGTCATAGAGCTTGACGACGAAACCCTGGGGCGGGCGGTAGCCCAGTTCTTCTTGCAGCGCTGCGGCGTTGCGCGCCTGGGCTTTGCACAGCTCGCCGGCCAGGCGAGTGCCGCGGGGTTGATAAAGCACCTGCACGTCGCCCTGGCTAACACTTTGGAAGTCCGGCCCGGCCCACAGCAGCAGCCCGTCGGCATAGCGCATCCGGGCGGGGAAGGTGCAGGCGCGGCTTTCACCGGCAAGCCGGTAGCTCTGGCGCACGGTGGCGGTAACGTCTTCACCATCGCGGCGCACGTCTGCCGCGTTCAGCGTAAAGCCGGTCACGTCCACACCCTTGGCCGCGCGGATCAGGTTGCGCTCCTCGGCAAACAGCGTGGTATCGTCCGGCGTTACCGTGGCTGCATAGGCGGTCTCGTCACGGGCCTCAACCGCCGCGACCCTGCTCGCCAGCAGGTCGTCCACGTCCCGCATAGCGGCCAGGTCTTGCGCCGGAGCGCGGGTGCAGGCGGCCAGCGCGGCGGCAAGCAGAACGACCAGCGCCAGCCTGGGCGCCTTTGCGGCGCTTTTCCATGGTTTGGTATTCATCATCCTATAGTATATCGCAGACCGGCCGCTGTATCTTGCGTTGTTTCCCCTATTTTTCTTCTGTTTTTTCGAAAACAACCTATTGCATTTCGTATAGAACATGATATACTCGCAGTAGTAAACATCGTACAGTAGTAGCGGACGCGCACTACAATATGATGAGATCTAAATCATAAGGAGCATGCCATGAACATCCAATTTAAAAAGGGTGTGTTGGAACTGTGCGTACTGTCGATGCTCGCGGCGGGAGACCGGTACGGTTATGACCTGGCCAGCCATTTGTCCCAGTCCATCGATATCTCTGACGGCACCATCTACCCCATCCTCAGAAGGCTCAAGGCAGAAGGTTTTTTAACAACCTATCTGCAGGAGGCAAGCGGTGGCCCGCCGCGAAAGTATTATGCGCTGACCGACAGCGGCCGGCGAGAGCAGAAGGCGCTGCGCGATGAGTGGCGCAGCTTTGTAGGCAGTGTAAACGGCATCATTGAGGAGGAATCCGATCATGCGCAAGGTTGATTTCATGCAGACGCTGGAGCGATCGCTGACACCTTTGGCGGTGGAAGAGCGACAAGACATTCTGGCAGATTTCGATGAGCACTTCGCCACCGGGCAGGCGTTGGGCAAAACCGAGGAAGAAGTGGCCCGGGAGCTGGGCGACCCCCGGGCTCTGGCGGCGCAATATGTGGAGCCCGTACCCCAGGGCGCGTCCAGCGAGAAGACGTCGGTGGCCCAGGGTATCTTCGCCTTCCTGGCACTGCTGCTGTTCGATGCCATCATCGCGCTGCCGGTGTTCGGTGTTCTGTTCGCGGTGTGGGTGTCGCTGTGGGCGGGCGCGGCCTCCCTGCTGGTGGGTGGCATGGGCGCCATGGTGGCAGCCCTGGGCCCATGGCTGTTGGCGCCCAGCATAATGGCCCGCGTGGGCATTTTCCTGCTGGGCATGGCAGCGCTGGCGCTGTCTGTGCTGTGGGGCATCGGCATGGTGTTCGTAACCAAATGGTGCGGCCGGGGGCTGATGGCCTTCCTGCACGCCCATGTCCGTATCATAAAGGGAGGATCAAAGGGATGAATACGCAGAATTTAAAGACCGAAGTCAAACGTATCCGCTTGCACCATGTGGTGCTGCTGTGCGCCGCTGTGTTCGTGGCCTTCGCCATCTTGGGCAGCGTGCTGCTGGCGGCCAGCGGCGCTTTGCGCCCCCACACCAATTGGAGCATAAACAATCCGTTGGTCGGCGGTGAGCGTTATGAGATCAACGAAAATCAACCATTGGACCTGTCCGGCGTGACCGAAGTTGTGATGAAGAGCGTGTCCGGAGAGATTGAACTGAAAAACGGCAATGGTTTGGCACAGCTCCAGGGCTGGTGCGTCACCACCGGCGACCCGGTGAAGTTGGAGGTCAACCGCTCCGGCAGCACGCTGAACGTGGAAGTTGTGTATCCGAAGTTTAATGTCAACATCTCCAGCAGCTGCAGGCTGACCGTAACGCTGCCCGCGGATTATGCCGGCGACGTGCAGATGCACACCGTCAGCGGCGAGATCCTTGCTGGGAACATGGCGCAGAAACTGGGCCGTGTCCGCATCGAAACGGTATCCGGCGACGTGGACTTCCGAGTGGAGGGGGCATCGGAGCTTTCGGTGAAGACCACATCCGGGGAAGTGCGCGTGAAGAACGCGGCCTATGACATCGACGCCAGGACCGTGTCCGGCGAGGTGTATCTGGACTGCGCAGCCGCCGGCAACCTGCAAGCGCAGACCGTGTCCGGTGAAGTGGCGGTGGTGCTGCCTCGCGACGCTTCCTGCGCGGTGAACTTTACCTCGGTGTCCGGCGACTTCCGCTCCACCCACAGCGCTTTGGGAATCCATTCCGCGGATCGCGGCTTCCAGGGCAACCTGGGCTCGGGCGACAAGACCCTGCGGGTCAGCACGACCTCCGGTAATTTCTCCATCGCGGAACGTTGAAAAGACTGATCGACAAGATTGCCGCTGAATTCGCATTCTGCGGTAATTTTTTATCTATTTTGGCAAATGATGCGCCTTGCAAGTCGGATGATCCGGTGCTACAATTCAGTTGTTTCTCGCGGCTCCCTGACGTTCACGATGAATTTGTCGCTTGATTTCCCGGCGTCTTTGTGTATAATAAGGAATGCGACACGGGATCATAGCTCAGCAGGCTAGAGCGCCACGTTGACATCGTGGAGGTCGATGGTTCGAGCCCATTTG
>JAEZSC010000113.1 GCA_023422005.1 Bacillota bacterium
AAGGGTGAAAAGGCGAGGTAAGAGCTCACCAGCGGCTTGGCGACTTGTCCGCTATGTAAACCCCACTTGGTGCAAGATGCAGGGAGATTGCGGTTGCCCGCTGCATTCCCTCAATATCGCTGGAGCCTGCCGGTAACGGTAGGCCTAGATAGATGGCCGTTCACGACAGAACTCGGCTTACAGGCTTGACTCACAAACATTTTTCGCCGCTGATGCTGATGCATCAGCGGCAATTTTAGTTTCCTTGCGCTTGGCTGCGTTGTCGGCCCGGCGATAACTGTCGCCGGGCCTGCACCTTAGGTTGTACCCCATGCGTCTTCCTTGGAACGAGTATCGCCTGCGGGCGGGATTTTGAACGGCCTTCATTCTGGCTACTCGTTGCCTCCGCCGGGTGAACCGTCGTCGGCGTCGAGCTGCACCCCTCGTACTGTCATTCTGAGCGCAGCGAAGAATCTCCTTGAGTAAGCCGTTCATCATTTTAAACATTTATAGAGTGGGTCCGAAGGTTTCCAAAGGGCGATCGGAAAGCCCTTTGGCCGCGCCCGCAGGCGCGGAATCTTTTCCCTTCGCATGACAATACTCTCCTTATGTGCTACAATTACCCGACAAAAGATGATTGCGCGTGCGAACGCGCAGAAAATGAGGATTGGTTCTGTGCAGTGGATTGCGACGACGGGATATGCGCTGGAAGGCGTGACAGCCAGGGAGCTGGAGGCGCTGGGCCTGAAGGTCACGCAGACGCAAACCAGCCGCGTGGGCTTTGAGGCCACGGCGGCGCAGGCTGCTGCCGCCAACCTGTGGCTGCGCACCGCCGGGCGGGTGCGCCTGGTTGTCGGGCAGTTCCCGGCGCAGAGCTTTGAAGAGCTCTTTGAGGGCGTCAAGGCGCTGCCCTGGGAACAATTCATCGAGCGCGATTACAGCTTTCCTATCACATGCCGTTCGGTCAACAGCAAGCTGTTTAGCCTGTCCGATTGCCAGTCCATCGTCAAGAAGGCCATCGTCGAGCGGCTGAAGACCAAATACAAGCTCCAATGGTTCAACGAAAAAGGGCCTGTGGCCGCCGTGGAGGCGCACATCCACAAGGACATCGTGACGCTGTCCATCGACACCTCCGGAGAAGGCCTGCACGCCCGCGGCTACCGCAAGCTAAACGGACCTGCCGCTCTGCGCGAGACGCTGGCGGCGTCGCTGATCCTGCTGACCAAATGGCGGGGCGACAGAGCCTTTGCCGACCCCATGTGCGGCACCGGCACCATCGCCATAGAGGCGGCCATGATCGCCCGCAACGTCGCGCCGGGTCTGTATCGCCCCTTTGCCGGCGAGGCGCTGGGCTGGATGGGCAAGGGGTTGTTTGACGAACAGAGGCAGCAGGCCCGAGAGGCCGTGCGCCACGACGCGCAGCCGGACATTCTGGCCGCGGACATCGACGGTGAGGCGGTTTCCATGGCGCGCTATCACGCCAAGCAGGCGGGCGTGGCTGCCCATGTGCGCATCCTGCAGGCGCCGCTCAGCAAGTTCTCCACCGACGCCGCCCAGGGCCACCTGATCACCAACCCGCCCTACGGCCAGCGCATGGGGGAGGAGAAGGATGTGCAGAAGCTGACCGGCGAGCTGGGCGCTCTCTACCGCAAGCTGGATCGTTGGGCGTTCCACATCATCACGTCGTCGCAGGACTTTGAGCGCTGGTTCGGCGCCCGCGCCGATGGCCGCCGGGAGCTGCGCAACGGCCCGCTGCAGTGCCGCTATTATGAGTTCTACCGCCCCAGGCCGGCCGCGCCCTCGGGCAAGACCGCCAGCACACCTGGGAAGCCGTGAACCACTTAGCCCGCTATTGGAACAGCCTGTGGGTGCGCTGGGCGCTGTGCGCGCTGCTGGCGGCGGGTTATGTGTGCCAGGGTGTGGCCAACAGCCAGCAGTTGGAGATCACCCATACAGACATCGCCATTGAAAACCTGCCCGCGGAGCTGGAGGGCTTAAAGGTCGTACAGATTACCGATCTGCACAGCACGCTTTATGGGCAGGGGCAACAGGATCTGATTTCGTTGGTGCGCGCCGAACGGCCCGATGTCATCGCTCTGACCGGTGACTTTGTGGATGGCCATCAGCCCAACGAAGAAAACTGTGTGGCGCTGGCCCAGGGGCTTACCGCAATCGCGCCGGTCTACCGCATTCGCGGCAACCATGAGTATTATCAAAATGGCATAGTAACTGACGAGTTTGACAAGAAGATGGCCGACGCCGGCGTGCATCTGCTAGAGAACACCGCTGTGGAGCTGCATCGCAACGGTACGCCGTGGCTGCTGGCCGGGCTGGAGGATGTGCAGCGGCTGAGTGGTGACCTGAGCCGCGACCGCCTGTGGGGCGCTGCCCGAGATCAATACGATTACGATGTGGAGAAGCACTTTGCGGACCTTCTGCATAACAGCATGTCGGATGGCTCCTACGGGCTTCGGGTGCTGTTGAGCCACCGGCCCTATTACTGGCAGCTATGGGCGGACATGGGTTTTGATTTGGCGCTGTGCGGCCATCTGCACGGCCTGCAGGTGCGTGTGCCCGGGCTGGGCGGCGCGCCGCTGCTGGTGAACCGCTTTTTCCCCCAGGCAGACTCGGGCCTATATCAGCTGGACGGCATCCAGGTGTATATCAGCCGCGGGTTGGCGAAGCAGGGCGGCTTGCGGGGTCTTCGCATCAACAACCGGCCGGAGTTGACTGTTCTATCCTTCCTGCGACGCTGACTGTAGGCCCGGAGAAGCCGCGCGATTGAAATGGTTTTTTGTTGCAATGGAGCCAGCGGGATGTTATAATGTTCAAGCTATCTATGCATAAGGAGAATCCAAGATGCAGACGTTGATCGTGATACTTGATGTTTTGTTGATTCTGGCCAGCCTGGCGGTGATCGCTGCGGTGCTGCTGCAGCCCGGCAAGCAGGCGGGTCTTTCCGGCGCCATCGCCGGCGGAGCTGAAACTTTTTTTGGAAAAAACAAGGCCAAATCCTTTGAAGGCAAGCTGGCGTTGGCCACCAAGATAGGCTCTGGCACCATTATCGTGCTGTGCCTTTTGGTCATCATCCTGCAGAGGCTGTCGGTCTAATCCGCAGCCCATCAGCGTTTGAGACTCCCCGCCGGGGAGTTTTTCTTTTATCCGCCATCCTTTGCGGGTATGTATTCTGCGCAATCATGTTTTGCTGCGGAACGGAGAGAATACAATGGCACAGACAAAACGTGCAAGCGGCGTTCAGTCGCTCAATTGGGCAGGACATTTCACCCAAGCCAAGCGGGAGGAACCAGTGGATAGCCTGCGGCAGAACATTTTGGATATGATCCGTGCACAGCGCACGCCCATGCAGCCCGACGACGTTGCCCACAGGCTGAACCATTTGCCTGATGAGGTACGCCAGGTGATGAATGAGCTGGCCGCCGAAGGCGCGCTGATGCAGACAAAGCGCAAGGCCTATGGCCTGCCCGAGCAGCTGGGCTGCGTAACCGGCACGCTGCGCGCCACAGCCAGCGGCGCCGCCTTTCTGGTGCCGGCCCAGGGCGATGATTATTATGTGAGCTCCGACGGCCGTAGCGGCGCCATGCACAACGATTTTGTGCTGGCGCGCATCATCAAGGGCGCCAAAGATGACCGGCGCGGTGAGGCCGAAGTGCTGGAGGTGCTGAGGCGGTCCACCGCAACCGTCGTAGGCGTATATCGCCGCGTGAACGGCGGCGGCGTTGTGAGCGCCGATGACCGCAAGCTCGGTTCGGTATTCATTCCCGAAGGCGCGGAACGCGGTGCGTGGGACGGCTCCAAGGTCGTCCTGACGATCACCCATTATGCCGATCACCGCCGCGATACGGAGGGCAAAATCACCGAGGTGCTGGGCGATCAGGGTGAGACCGAAGCGGAGATACTTTCCATCATCCGGGCGCTGGGGCTCAGAGATGCCTTCCCGCCGCAGGTGCGCGCTGAAGCCGACGCCGTGCCCCGCACCATCGCCGCGGAGGAGCTGGCCAACCGCCGGGACCTGCGGGAGGAGCTCATCGTGACCATAGACGGCGCCGACGCCAAGGACCTGGACGACGCCGTGGACATCCGTCGGTTGGAAAACGGCAACCTGCGGTTGGGTGTGCACATCGCCGACGTCAGCCATTATGTGAAGACCGGCGGAGCCATCGATAACGAGGCGTGGAAGCGGGGAACCAGCGTATATCTGCTCAACACGGTGCTGCCCATGCTGCCCGAGCGGCTGAGCAACGGCATCTGCAGCCTGCACCCCGGTGAGGATCGCCTGACACTCAGTTGCGTCATGGAGCTCGATGGCCGTGGCAGGATTGTGGGATCCGACGTGTTCGAAAGCGTCATCCGCAGCCACGCCCGGCTAACCTATGACGAGGTGAACGCGATACTGGAGCAGCAGGATTCTGAAACGATGGAACGCCGCCAGGAGCTTGTGGAGCCGCTGCGGCTCATGGATGAGCTGCGCGAGACGCTGCGGGAGCGGCGCATGGCCCGCGGCGCCATCGATCTGGACATCGACGAACCCCACATTCTGCTGGATGAATCCGGTGTACCGCTGGAGGTCACCGCGCGTTATCGCGGCCGCGCCCACAAGCTCATAGAGGAGTTCATGCTGTGCGCAAACGAAGCCGTGGCTCTTTATCTGGAGCAGGTGGCCATGCCGGTGCTGTTCCGCATCCATGAGCCGCCGGACGCCGAGCGCATGGGCGAGCTGGCGGTTTTCTTGCGTAACCTGGGCTACAACGCCAAGGGCCTGCGCGGCGACGTGCACCCCAAGGCGCTGCAAGGTGTGCTGGGTGAGGTGCGCGATACGCGGCACGAGAACATCGTCGCCCGCATCATGCTGCGCAGCATGAAAAAAGCGCGATACAGCACGCAGAATCTGGGCCACTTCGGCCTGGCGGCGCGGCATTATTGTCACTTCACTTCGCCCATCCGGCGCTACCCGGACCTGATGGTGCACCGCATGATACGCTCGGCGCTGCGGGGCCAATCTCCTGCGCAATATACGCTGACGGCGGAGCCGGCGGCGGTGCAGTCCTCGGAAATGGAGCGCAAGGCCATGGACGCTGAGCGCGCGGTGGACGACCTCAAGATGACCGAATACATGGCCAAGCATGTGGGTGAGGAGTTCGAGGGCGTCATTTCCGGCGTCACCGAGTTCGGTGTGTTTGTGGAGCTGCCCAACCTGATCGAAGGATTGATCCGCATGAGTGAGCTGACCGACGATTATTACGACCTGGACAAGGGTAACTACGCGCTGGTGGGCCGTCGCCGGCGCCGCCGCCTGGCCCTGGGCGACAGCTTGCGCGTGCGTGTTCTGCGAGTGGATGTGGCTTCTCGGCAGATCGATTTTACACTGGCTGGCGCTGCCAACTGACAGCCGCTGCCAGCGCCGCCGCCAACCTCCTCGCATGGTCTCGCGCTGCAGGGCCACGCTAAGCCGGGGGTGACAGCATGAAACGTCGCGACTTGGTACGACATGACGGTGTAAACACCAGCACGAAGAGCAAGCTGCTTCACGGCCAGAAGCGCCTGCCCAAGGGCTCCTGGGCCGACAGCATTCACGCCCCGAAATGAAGTGTGGCGGCGGGGGAGGATACCCTCGCCGCCGTTTTTTTGCCTTGGAATGCGCTTGATACCGCCTTGACGCGTTGTGAGAACGGTGATATGATAATGTTAATTTAATGCTTTACAACGATAAAGGATGCGATATGAGCGAGTTGTTAAGCCCCCGCGCCCGGAGCCTGAAACCCTATGTGCCCGGCGAGCAGCCCAAAGGGCAAACCTACATCAAGCTGAATACCAACGAAAATCCATATCCGCCGTCGCCCAAGGCGCTTGAGGCCATCGCCCGTGCCGACAGCGCAAACCTGCGCCTGTACACCCGGCCGGAAATGGACGAGCTTCGCGCAGCCATCGCCCAAGTGGAGGGGCTGCCGGGGCCGGAATTTGTATATGCCGGCAACGGCAGCGACGAGGTGCTGGCCTTCGCGTTCCAGGCCTTCTTTGGCGGGGATCGTCCACTGCTGTTTCCCGATATCACCTACAGCTTTTACCCTGTATACTGTGATCTATATGGCATCCAGCGGCAGACCGTGCCGCTGAGGGAGGACTTTTCGCTGGAGCTGGACGATTATGACAGGCCGGCCTGCGGCGTTGTGTTCCCCAACCCCAACGCACCGACGGGTTTGGCTGTGGAGAACGGCCGCATCGAGCGCTATCTGCGAGAGCATCCGGATCGCGTTGTGCTTGTGGATGAGGCCTATGTGCGCTTCGGCGGGCGAACGATGGTTCCGCTCATCCCCAAATACCCGAACCTGGCTGTCGTGCGCACGATGTCCAAGAGCCACGCGCTGGCAGGCCTTCGCTGCGGCTATATCATGGCGCAACCGGCGCTGATCCATGGTGTCATCGCCGTGAAAAACAGCTATAATTCCTACCCCATGAGCGCACTTTCCCAAGCGGGAGCCACTGCCGCCATTCTTGATGAGGAGTATACCGCCAGCATCTGCGCCGCCATCGCAGCCACGAGGGAACGCATGAAAGCGGAGCTCTCTGCCCGAGGCTTCGAGGTTACGCCGTCCATGACAAACTTCCTGTTCCTGCGCCACCCGGCCTATGCGTCCGGCGCGCAGATTTACGAGGGCCTGCGCGGGCGGGGCGTACTGGTGCGCCACTTCGCCAGTCCCTCGCGCATCGATCCCTATGTGCGCATGACCATCGGTTCCGATGAGGATATGGACCTGGTGCTGGCGGCTCTGGACGACTTGCTGAAAATGAGAGGATAGACCGCATATGACGCAGACGGCAACGCTGCCCTTGGATGAAACCATCGCCCGACGGCTGGGAGAGGCCATCCGCTTTCAGACCATCGCGTACGCCCAGCAGGAGCGCATCGATGGCGCGCAGTTCCTTGGTCTGCACGAGCATCTGCGCCACAGCTATCCGCTGGCGGCGCAGCGCCTGCGTTGGGAAGTTGTAATGGATTACAGCCTGCTGCTGCACTGGCAGGGCAGGGAGACGGCGCGCCCGCTGGCGCTGCTGGCGCACCAGGACGTGGTACCCGTAGCGCCGGGTACCGAGGGGGATTGGGCCTACGGCGCCTTTGAGGGGCATTTCGACGGAAAAACCGTGTGGGGCCGCGGCGCGCTGGATATGAAGGGGCACCTGATCTGTGTGATGGAGGCCGTGGAAAGCCTGTTGGCCGAGGATTTTGTGCCGGAGCAGGATGTGTATCTGTGCTTCGGCCACACCGAGGAGATCGTCGCGGAGAAGACCGGCGGAGCCATAGCCATCGTAGAGGTGCTTAAGCAGCGGGGTGTGCGGCTGGACTGCGTGATAGACGAGGGCGGCGCTGTGATGCCTGGCCGCGACATGCTTGGCCTGGAAGGCCTGGTAGCCGTGGTGGGTACGGCGGAGAAAGGATACATGGACGTGGAGCTGTCCTGCGATCAGAGCGGTGGCCACTCCTCCCAGCCGCCCAAAGCCACGGCGCTGGGCATCTTGGCCCGGGCCATCTGCCGGCTGGAGCGCCGGCCATTCCCGGCCCGCTTCACCGGCGTCATCCGCGCGATGATGGCAGCTGCAGCCGGGCGTATGGGCTTTGCCCGTCGGGTTGTTTTTTCCAATCTGTGGCTGTTCAAACCGCTGGTTCTGCGGGCCATGGCCGCCAACCCGACCACCAACGCGCTCATCCGCACGACGATGGCCGCCACCATGGCCAGCGCCAGCCCCGCGCCCAACGTGCTGCCCCAGCGGGCACGGGCCGTGGTCAACGTGCGAATGCTGCCCGGCGACACGGTGCACAGTGCCGTCGCGCGCATGCGGCGCGTGGTCGGCGATGATCGTGTAAAGGTGGAGCCGCTCAAGGGCAACAATCCATCGGCGCTATCGCCGCTGGACACGCCGGCGTGGCGGCTGATACGGCAGGAATTGGATAGGCTGTATCCCGGCGTGCTGGTGCTGCCCTATCTGATGCTGGGAGGCACCGATTCCCGCTGCTATGAGCCGGTGTGTGAGAACATTTACCGCATCGCTCCATTCCTGCTGAACAAGAAGGAGTTGGCGACCACCCACGCAACCGACGAGCGCATCAGCCTGGAGAATCTGGCCAGGGGTAAGGCGTTCTTCCGCGGCGTGATCGCCGGCATTCGGTAAGAGGAAGTGCTGCGACGACGAACACTGACAACAATTAACTTTTTTATGACATGGTCTCGCTCGCGGTTTATACATACCGCGGGCGTTGTTTTTTGCCCCTTCTTAGAAAAATGATGCCAGTATGGACCGCTGGGCGATGGCAAGAATGAATTTGCCGGCAAACTTCATGGAAATCCGCCGGCAGCAGGAGCGAATCGTGAGCGAATACCATGTGCAAAAAAGTCCGCCTCTATCCGGCGCCGTGGAGCTCAGCACGTCCAAGAACAGCCTTTTGCCAATTCTGGCTGCAACCTTGCTGACCGGTGACGAGGTCGTCATACACAAAATGGCCAATCTGACCGACGTATACATCATGTGTGAGCTGCTCAAGACATTGGGAGCAAAAATGGACATGCGTGGCAGCGACGCGGTGATCCGCTGTGACGCCATCACTTCGCGGGAGGCGCCCGACGAGCTGGTGCAGAAGATGCGGGCGTCTTTTCTGCTGATGGGCCCGCTGCTGGCGCGCTTTGGCCGGGCAAAAATCCCTCTTCCCGGCGGTTGTGAAATCGGTACGCGGCCGGTGGACCTGCATCTGAAGGGTTTTCATGCGTTAGGCGCAGCCATCCGCACCCAGCAGGGGGCACTGCTGGCCGAAGGGGCCGTGCTTCGGGGCACCACGATCTATCTGGATTATCCCAGCGTAGGTGGCTCGGAGAACATCATGATGGCCGCAGCGCTGGCGGAAGGTGAGACCTGCCTCATCAATGCCGCCCGCGAGCCGGAGATCGTGGACCTGGCCAATTTCCTGAATGCCATGGGAGCCCGCGTGGAAGGAGCCGGCACCGATATCATGCGCATCACCGGCGTGGCGCGGCTGCATGGCTGCGAATACACGCCCATTTCCGACCGCATAGAGGCCGGCACGCTGATGGCTGCGGCAGCGCTCACCGGCGGGGATATCACGCTGCAGCGGGCAATGCCGCAGCATCTGCGGCCCATCTCGGCTAAACTGCGCGAGGGCGGAGCGGATGTGTGGGAGCAGGAGGGGGCCATTCGCATCCGGGGCAGCTGGCTGCCGCTGGCGGTGGACATCAAGACCATGCCCTGGCCGGGCTTCCCGACCGATCTGCAGCCCCAGGCAATGGTGCTTTGCGCGCTGTCCAAGGGCGCCAGCATCATTACTGAGACGGTGTTCGAAAACCGGTTCATGCACATTCCGGAGCTCACACGCATGGGTGCGGACATCCGCACCAAGGATCGCAGCGCCGTCATAGAGGGAGTCAACCGCCTTTACGGCGCCACTGTGCGCGCCACGGACCTGCGGGCGGGTGCGGCGCTGGTGCTGGCTGGTCTGGTGGCCGAGGGCGACACGCGGGTGCTCCACGGCGAATATATCGACCGTGGTTATGAAAACCTGGCAGCCAAGCTGCGCGCCCTGGGAGCCAATGTGGAGGCCATCGGCACATAGGTATACATCTGAATAAGTTGTATATGGTAATCTTCCCGTTCTATTCGCCGCGATTTTGCATAGTATTACCATCGCCAAAGGACGGGGGATACGATGCTAAAGTCAAGTTACAGGAAGCTGCTGCTCTTTTTTGCCATGGGCATCGTCCTAATGTGTTGGCTGGCGCTCAAGCACGACAGCCAAAACCGCGGGCAGCCAGCCTATACGGTGGAGCCTGACCCCCTCATAGAAACATCGATACCGGAGCACAGACTTACGGAGGTGGCTCCCGACCGCGTCATATCGGTCAATGTGGATGGCAGGCTGGTTCGGATGAGCCTGGAAGACTATGTATTCGATGTGGTAGCGGCGGAGATGCCCGCTTCCTTTGCGCCTGAGGCGCTCAAGGCCCAGGCCGTGGCCGCTCGGACCTTCACATTGCGCAAGATCATGTATGGCGGCTGCAACAGCCTGAAAGGCGCCGACGTGTGCAGCAAGTCCAACCACTGCCAGGCATTCACGACCGATGAGCAGCGCCGCTCCCGCTGGAAGGGCGATTACGACACATACACCGCAAAGCTGCGTGCCGCCGTGGAGGAAACGTCCGGTCAGATTCTGACCTATGACGATGTACCGATCCTGATGCTCTATCACGCGTCCAGCTATGGTTACACCGAGGATGTGGAGAAGGTCTATTCCCAAGCGCTGCCTTACCTGCGCAGCGTCAGCAGCCCCGAAGAGGGTGTGGACAAGGTGACCACCCGAGAGGAGTTCAGCCGCAGTTACTTTGCCCGGGCCATCAACGCCAGATACCCCAAGGCGGCGCTTAAGGCGGCTCAACTGGAAAATCAGGTAGCCGTAGTCAGCCGCTATGACAGCGGCCGTGTGAAGTCCATCCGCGTGGGCGGCGTCACGATCAGTGGAACCGATTTCCGCCATGTCATCGAGATGCGCTCCACGAACTTCACCGTGGACTTCGACGGCAACTCGGTGATCCTGACCACGCGGGGCTATGGCCACGGCGTGGGCATGAGCCAGACCGGAGCCAACGTCATGGCGCAGGAGGGCAGCACCTATCAGGACATCCTGTTTCACTACTACACCGGCGTGCAACTGGTCAATTTAAGCGAGCTTAAAAACCAACCCTAAATCTTACCCAAGTAGGGTATACCGAGTGGACTGCCGGGCCATACTGTCCGTTGGAAGCGGACGGTATGGCCTTTTCGTATATCATACAATTTGCGTTTGGCCGTCCGTATGGTTTCTGATTCGCTGGTAATAATACACCACAGGAGGTGCAGCAATGGAAAACAATCAGAAAGATAAAAAACCATCGGAAGGCAGGCACAGCAGCATGAAAAAGGCAATGAACCGCTATGGAATTGCGGTGGCGCTGTTGGCGTGTGCGGCCATCGTCGCGGGGACCTGGCTGCTCACCGACAACAACACGCTCAGACCCAAGACATCCCCATCGGTCACCCCCAAGGCAACAGACACGGCGTCCGGAAACAACATATCTGAAAGAATGGAAGACGTTCTCAGATCTGCCGCGCCAACGGTCTCGCCCACAACTTCGGCCATCACCAACCCCAATCGCGCCGCGACCGTACCGGATATGGTCAAGCCCGCCAAGGGCGATGTCAGCAAGCAGTTCGCTTATGACACGCTTGTGTACATGAAAACTCTCAACCAGTGGTCCACCCACTTCGGCGTGGACATTGCCGCCAAGGTAGGCGACGACGTGGTGGCAGCCTTGGATGGAACCGTGGACAGCGCCTATAAGGACCCGCTGCTGGGCAACTGTGTCAAGATCACCAGTGCCAATGAAATCACCACGATCTATGCGGGGCTGATGAAGATTGATGGTATCAAAAAGGGCGACAAGGTAACCGCCGGCGAGGTCATCGGCAAGGTGGGCAACACCGCCGCCAGTGAGATCACCGAAGACCCCCATCTGCACTTCGAAGTGTGGCAGAAGGATACGCCCATCAACCCTGAAAGTTATTTCAAGAAATAAACCGCTGCACCTACGGCCTTCGCCGCCGCCGCGGTTACGTCGGCGGCGATTCAGTCGGCTTGCCATAACTGCAGTTTATCGCCCGCCGCGCATGTCGCCGGGCGATGTCTTTGCTTCGAGACATATTTTTTTCCTTCATAGAACCGTTTTTCGCCTGAGGGTGGGTTTTTGAACGGCCGTTTAGCTGAGCTCTTTTCTTCTGAATGGAACTAATAAAGATGAGTATTGGGGGTGTTCTGGTTTTTTTCTTTGGATTGCTACAAGATGTAGTTGACAGGGGCGGGCAACCTTGCTATAGTAACGTTTAATAATTTTCGCACTACATAGTTCCAAAGAGGGAAAGGAAGGGGTGCCGATGGCTGCCAAAGTGCTCAAGGAAGGCTTGACCTTCGACGACGTACTGCTCGTGCCACAGAAATCCGAGGTGCTGCCCAATCAGGTGGATCTGCGCAGCAAGCTGGCCCAAGGGCTGCATTTGAACTTGCCGATTGTCAGCGCCGCGATGGACACCGTGACCGAAAGCCGAATGGCCATCGCCATGGCAAGAGAAGGCGGCCTGGGTCTCATCCACAAGAACATGTCCATCGAGGAGCAGGCGGCCCATGTGGACAAGGTAAAACGCTCCGAACACGGCGTCATCACCGATCCCTTTTTCCTCTCGCCCGATCACAAGGTTTCCGATGCCAACGCGTTAATGGCCCGTTACAAGATCTCCGGCGTTCCCATTACCCGCGATGGACTGCTTGTCGGCATATTGACCAATCGCGATCTGCGCTTTGAGACCGATTATACCAAGCTCATCAGCGAAGTCATGACAACCAAAAACCTGATCACCGCGCCTGTGGGCACCTCGATGGAGCAGGCCAAGGCCATCCTGGCCGCAAACCGCATCGAGAAACTGCCCATCGTGGATGAGCAAGGCTATCTCAAGGGTCTCATCACGATCAAGGACATCGAAAAGGCCATACAATATCCCAATTCCGCCAAGGATGACAACGGCCGGCTGCTGGTGGGCGCGGCGGTGGGCGTCACTGGCGACGTGCTGGAGCGCGTGGCCGCTCTGCTGGCCGCCAAGGTGGACGTCGTGGCAGTGGACACAGCCCATGGGCATTCCGCCGGCGTGTTGCGCGCTGTGGAGCGCATCAAGAGCGCGTTCCCGGGTCTCGCGGTTATCGCAGGCAACGTGGCCACCGCTCAGGCCACGGCGGACCTGATATCCGCCGGCGCCGACATCGTAAAGGTTGGCATAGGCCCGGGCAGCATCTGCACCACCCGCGTGGTGGCAGGCATCGGCGTGCCCCAGATCACCGCCGTGATGGATTGCGCCGAGGAAGCGCAAAAGCACAACCGCGTCATCATCGCCGATGGCGGCATCAAATATTCCGGCGACATCACCAAGGCCATCGCCGCCGGCGCCGCCGCCGTGATGCTGGGCAGCCTGTTGGCCGGCACCGAGGAAAGCCCCGGCGAATCGGAAATCTACCAGGGCCGCAGCTTCAAGGTGTATCGCGGCATGGGCTCCATGGCCGCCATGGCCAAGGGCAGCAAGGATCGCTACTTCCAGGAAGGAGCCACCAAGCTGGTGCCCGAGGGCGTGGAAGGCCGCGTGCCCTACAAGGGCACCGTCAGCGACAGCATTTTCCAGCTGGCCGGCGGCCTGCGCAGCGGCATGGGCTATTGCGGATCTCCGGACATCGCCTCGCTGCAGGCCAATGCGATCTTCCTGCGCGTGACCAGCGCAGGCTTACGCGAGAGCCATCCCCACGACATCTACATCACCAAAGAAGCGCCCAACTACAGCACGCAGATTTAAGAATGGCAGAGCGCGTGCAATCCTTCCCGCCTATCGTGGACGAGCACAGCCGTGTGCTGGTGCTGGGCACCATGCCCGGAGCCGAGTCGTTGCGGCAGCAGCGCTACTACGCATACGGCCGCAACGATTTCTGGCGCATCATGCTCAGGCTGTTTGATCAGCCGGAGACGCTGGACTACGACCAGCGCGTGGCCATGCTGCTGCGCCACGGCGTGGCCGTGTGGGATGTGCTGCACTCCTGCGTGCGGCGTACCAGTGCCGACGCCGACATCCGCGAGCCGCTGGCCAACGACATCCCAGGCCTGCTGCGCGCGTATCCCGGCATCGCCGCCGTGACACCCAACGGCAAAGGCGCGGAGCGTCTCTTCCGGCGGCTGGTGCTTCCGGCGCTGGACACAGCGCCAAAGATCCAGGTGTTGCCGTCCACCAGCCCGGCCTATGTGATACCCTTCGCAAAAAAGCTGGAAGGCTGGAAAGAACTGCTGAAATTCTTATAAATTGCTGGCATATCCGGTTGCCCCGCCGCGTATCATTCAAAGCCGGTGTAGGCACACTAGCACAGAAGGGAACAAGGCGGGCTTGATAACCAGCGTTTATTCTCGGTGATTTGGCTTATGGCCTGATTTCCAGCGCAGTTGAGCTCCGCGGAGTGCCCTTTTGAGATAGGGCCGCGTCGAAGACGCGGCCTTCTTTCATTATTTCGCTGCTGATGTTGTGACATCAGCAGCGATTTAGATGACTTGCACTTAGGCCTATTGTCACCCTGCCGATAACCGTCGGCAGGGCTGTACGTACTATGTAGACCCATTTTCGCTTTTTAAAGAACGAGGATCGCCTGCAAGTGTTACCCCCGGCTTGCGACAACGTCGGCTTAAGCCGATGTGATAGCAAGCCGAGAGCTGCGCTTGCGCAGCGGAGGGGCAGTTTTTTGCGTGCGTTACTTTCTGACTGCCCAATGCCTCCGCCGAGTAAATCGTCGTCGGCGCAGGGAGGCACACCTCGTGCTGTCATTCTAAGCGCAGCGATGAATCCCAGGACGCATGGGCGAGCAGGAGCCTAAGGCTCCGGCCAGCCCCCTGAATTAGTCGTTTGCTTTCCCGGAGCCGACTGACGAAGTGGTATTACTATAACTATGTTATAATGTGAACAGACGATAAAGAAAAGGAGAACCATGATGAAAATAGTAGATTGCACTGAATCAGATTTTCGCAATGATTTCCTGCCTATGATTATCGACCTTTGGTGTGGGGATAAGTATAACCCGCAAAATAGCCAGCACGTAGAATGGTTGGACAAGAAAATACATGCTTCGTTTGTTAACTTTGGAACTGCCATCTGCGCGTATACGGATGAAAATGAGCCGATCGGGTATCTTTGGTATCAACATGATACCGGTATGCAAGGGGTGAGCTTTAGCGGAAAAGACGCTCACATCATACAGATGGGGCTATACGAAAAGTTTCAAAGGCAGGGAATTGGCTCAAAGTTGCTCGACGAAGCATGTAAAAGAATAAAGAAGGCTGGCGGTGAATGCTTGTATACGGATACATACGCGGCTAACGATGACTCAATGATATTTTATATCAAGAAGAAATTCATACCGGTAGCCTATCACCCAGGTGAAGACGGGGTTCATGATTTGGGGCAAGTTTACTTATATAAAGTCCTTTAAAAAAGCCAGCTTCGGCCCTTTTGTCTTCCGTTCCAGCCTCCACTATGTGAATAAATAAAATTTTGTTCATTCAGAACATACCGAAAAAAAGGCCCTTGTTAAGGACCTTTTTGAATATTCTTAAAAATATTCAATCTAGGTTGCGGTTTTCGACGATGGGGCAGCGCTTAATATGAAATGGTGTCGAAATCCATGCCGCTGCATTCCTCCAGCTCCTTGATGAAAAGCCCCCGGCGATAGCCCGAGGGCAGCACCTCCACGCTGTGCACATAGAAGCCGCAACCGTGATAAAAGCGGGCCAGAGGGATCATCTTGACCGCTGTGTGCAGCGCGATGGCCCGCACGCCGTGGGCACGGCAATGGTCCACGACCGCCTCCATGAGAGCCTTGCCCGCGCCGCTCTGCTGCCAGTTGGGCATCACGGCGAAACGGCTGATGTAGGCGATGCCTCCCTGGAGCAGCTTCACGCGAATGGTACCCACGGGCTTCATGCGGTTGTAGATGGCCAGGAAGACCGTCTGCTCCTCGATGCCCCGCGCCACATCCTCCAGCGTGTCGGTAAGCGCCGCCGGCGGGGCGGCCAGCTTCAGCAGCGCCTGGTATTCGCCGAAAGACGCCTGCAGAATGTCGCGCACGGTGGCAGCGTCTTCGGTCAGCGCCGGGCGCACATAGATGCTCACAGTTGCACGCCGCCCATTAGCGCGGCCAGCACAGCCTTCTGGGCGTGCAGGCGGTTTTCGGCCTCATCGAACACCACGGAGTTGGGGCCATCGATGACGTCGGCGGTCACCTCCTCGCCGCGGTGGGCGGGCAGGCAGTGCAGGAACAGCGCCTTGGGCTTGGCCAGCTTCATAAGCTTGCTGTCGACGACAAAGCTCGCGAAGTCCTTCATGCGTTTGGCGGTTTCCGCCTCCTGGCCCATGCTGGTCCACACATCGGTGTAGATGACGTCGGCATTCCGGGCGGCTTCGGCAGGGTCGGTGGTCACGACCACACGGGCGCCGCTCTTGGCGCCGTTGGCCTGGCACGCGGCGGTGATGTCCGCATTGGGCCGGTAGCCCTCGGGGCAGGCAATGAACACGTCAATGCCCAGTATGCTGCAGATCTCCATCAGTGAATGGGCCATGTTGTGGCCGTCGCCCACGAAGGCCAGCTTGAGGCCATCCAGCGTGCCCAAATGCTCGTAGACGGTCTGGATGTCGGCCAGCACCTGGCACGGGTGGTGCAGGTCGGTCAGGCCGTTGATGATGGGGATGCTCCCATGCTCGGCCAGTGCCTCCACATCGGCGTGGTCAAAGGTGCGTATCATGATGCCGTCCAGATAGCGCGAGAGCACCTTGGCCGTGTCGGGGATGCTCTCACCACGGCCCAATTGGATGTCCGTGGAACTCAGGAAGAGGGGATGGCCGCCCAGCTGAACCATGCCCACATCGAAGCTGACCCGCGTGCGGGTGGAGGATTTGGCAAAGATCATGCCCAGCGTCTTGCCGGTCAGTATGGGGTGGGGGATGCCGGCCTTCTGCTGCTCCTTCAAGCGCAGCGCCAGTGCCAGCAGCGCGTATATTTCGTCCTTGGAATAGCCCTGCAGGCTGAGCAGGTGTTTTTGGTACAAAGGTGTACCCAGTTTGAAGTCCTTTAAATTCATGTCATCCCTCCGGCAGCAGTTTATCCAGCGCGGTGCACAAGGCTTCGATCTCGCACTCGGAGATCAGAAAACTCGGCAGAAAGCGCAGCGTGTTGTGGTTGGCCGTGCCCACGACAAAGCCTGCGTCCAGCAGCTTGGCCCAGACGTCCTTGCAGGGCAGTTCACCGGCCAGCTCCATGCCCAGCATGAGCCCGCGGCCGCGCACGTCCACGATGCAGGGGTGCTTGGCCTGCAGCGCCTGTAGCTTGGCCTTGAACAGCGGGCCCATGGCGGCACAGCGGTCCAGCAGGCCGTCGCGTTGCAGCGCATCCATCACGGCCAGGCCGGCGGCGCAAGCCAGCGGGCCGCCGCCGAAGGTTGTGCCGTGGTCACCGGGCTCGAAGGCCTCGGCAGCCTCGCCCCGGGCCAAAATCGCGCCGATGGGGATACCGTTGCCCAGCGCCTTGGCGCATGTGATGATGTCCGGGTTAATGCCGTAATGCTCATAGGAGAACAGCTTGCCGGTACGGCCCATGCCGGTCTGCACCTCGTCCACAATCAGCAGGATGCCGTTGAGCCGGCACAGCTCCTCCACGCCCTGCAGATAGTCTTGGGGCAGTTCGATAACACCGCCTTCGCCTTGTATCGTCTCCAGCATTATGGCAGCGGTGCGAGGCGTAATGGCGGCCTCCAGCGCATCCAGATCGCCGGCCGGTACATTGCGGAAGCCCTCTGGCAGCGGCGCGTAGGGCTTCTGATACTTGGGCTGGCCGGTGGCCGCCACCATGGCCAATGTGCGGCCGTGGAAGGAGTTGTCCAGCGACAGTACCTCATAGCGGTTCTTGTTGCGCATCTTGAAATACTTGCGGGCCAGTTTGGCGGCGCCCTCATTGGCCTCACCGCCGCTGTTGGCGAAGAACACCCGGTCGGCGATGGAAGCTTCTACCAGGCGCTGGGCCAGCAGTGCCTGGGGTTCGTTGTAGAAGTAGTTGGAAAGATGGATCACCTTGTCCAGTTGGGCCTTGACCGCTTCATTGAAAGCCGGATAGCCGTGGCCCAGGCTGGTCACGGCGATGCCGGTGAAGAAGTCTATATACTCGCGGCCGTCGCTGTCATAGAGCTTGGTTCCGCTCCCGCTGACGAAGTTCACTTCCGCACGGTGGCCGAAGGTGTGCATATAGTATTGTGCGTCCAGCGCGGCAAGCTCCCGAATCGTCATGGTTGTACCTCCGCAGCAATTCCTATTTGGTCACCATGGTACCGATACCCTTGTCGGTGAAGATCTCCAGAAGGATCGGGTGGGGGATGGTTCCGTTGACGATGTGAGTGCGGTTGACGCCCTGCTCGATGCCCTTGATACAGCCCATAACCTTGGGGATCATGCCGCCGGAGATGATGCGCTGCTCGATGAGCCGGTAGATGTGGTCCACAGAAATCACCGCGATCAGCGAGTTGGGGTCTTCCGGGTTCATGCGCACGCCGTCGATATCGGTCAGGAACATCAGCTTTTCGGCCTTGAGCGCCGCGGCTACTTCGCCTGCAACGGTGTCGGCGTTGATGTTGTAGCTCTGGCCGTCGGGGCCCACACCGATGGGCGCGATGACCGGCACGTATTCCTCTTGGCTCAGCATCTCCAGCAGCTTCACGTTGACCCGGGAGATCTGGCCCACGAAGCCGTAATCCACGCCGTCCCGTGGGGGTTTCTTGACGACCTCGATCAGGTTGGCGTCCTTGCCGCACAGGCCCAGGCTCTTCACGCCCATGCCGTTTAGCTTGCTGACGACGTCCTTGTTGATCTTGCCGGTCAACACCATCTGAACCACGTCCATCGTCGCCGCATCTGTGATGCGCAGGCCATTGTGGAACTTGCTCTCAATGTGGAGCTTCTCCAGCATGCTGTTGATGGCCGGGCCGCCGCCGTGCACAACCACGGGGTTGGCGCCCACGCACTTGAGCAGCGTGATGTCCTGCAGGATCGTTTCCTCCTGCTCCTCAGAGATCATCGCGCTGCCGCCGTACTTGATGACGATGGTCTTGCCGCTCAACTGCTGGATGTAGGGCAGGGCTTCTATGAGAATTTTTGCCTTGTCGGTCAGGGTGTTCGGGTTCATGTCGCTGTCCTCCGCATTTTTACAGATAATAGGCCGGCGCCTTGAGGCCGGTGGTTTCGTCCAGTCCAAACATCAGGTTCATGTTCTGTATCGCCTGACCCGCCGCGCCCTTCACCAGGTTGTCCAGGCATGCCACCAGGATCAGGCGGCCGGTTCGGCGGTCCAGCTCCATGCCGATGTGCAGGTAGTTGGAGCCGTTGACGTGCTTGAGTTCCGGCAGGCTGCCGGCAGAGCGTATGATGATGAAGGGATGGCCCTCGAAGTACCGCAGGTAGGCCGACCGCAGTTCCTCAACATCCAGGCCGGCCTGTGCTTGCGCATAAATCGTGGCCAGAATGCCGCGCTTTACCGGTAGCAGGTGGGGGGTAAAAGTCAGCGTGACCGGTGTGCCGGCCACCTTGGAGAGTTCCTGCTCGATCTCAGACGTGTGCCGGTGGCCGGTGACCTTGTAGGCTTTGAAGTTGTCCTGCTGCTCACAGAAGTGCAACTCGTGCGTGGCCTTGCGCCCGGCGCCGGTCACGCCGCTCTTGGCGTCTATGATGATGCCCTCGTGCCGGATAAAGCCGCCCGCCAGAGCCGGCGACAGCGTCAGGATAGAGCACGTCGTATAGCAGCCGGGGTTGGCTACTACGCCGGCGCCGGCGATGGCAGCTCTGTTGCCCGGCAGCTCCGGCAGGCCGTATACAGCCGAGCGCATCAAGTCCGGATAGGGGTGGGCTTGACCATACCACTGCTCGTACACCGCCGGGTCGTCATAGCGGAAGTCGCCGGACAGGTCGATGACCCGAGCGCCGGCCTCGTGGATGTGCGGCACGACCTTCGCGCTGATGTGATGGGGCAGTGCAGTGAACACGATGTCGCAGTCGCGGCCCAGCGCCTGGGCGTCCAGCGCCTCTGTGGTTGCGGCGTACACGCCTAGCAGGCTGGGGTATACGGCATCCATGTCGGAGCCGGCCATGCTCTCGCTGACCAGATGTATGATTTGCGCTTGTGGATGCCCCTGCAGCAACCGCACCAGCTCCGCGCCGGCATAGCCTGTGGCTCCCACGATGCCGACCTTGATCATTTGCAGCCACCTCGCATTACTTGCTTTTTTCATTATTATACGAACGGAAGAATAAATATGCAATACATACGCTAAAAAAGAATCATGAAAGAGCTATAGCATGATTGAAATATGTAAGGTTAGATTGACACGAAGTGTCTTTTGCGATAGAATGCTATGTAAGGTTAACAATGCATCGCGAGAGGTTTACGTGAAAAATAGAGTCAGGCAATTGCGAGAAGCGTTCGATATGACACAAGAACAGTTGGGTGAGTTCGTCGGAACATCAAGACAAGCGATAAATGCTATTGAAACCGAGAAGAATGAGCCTTCCATATGGTTGGCTTACGACATCGCTAAAGTTTTTCATGAACCGATTGAGAATGTTTTTTTGTTTGAAGAAAGTGAAAGAAAATCCCGGGCGGATATTAGCAGGGGGTGTGTCCGTGGCCCTAAGAACGATTAGAATGTTTGACGATGAATTCTTGCACAAAGTGAGCAGACCTGTAGCCGATGTGGATGATCGCATCAGAGAAATTCTGAATGATATGGCTGAAACCATGTATAACACGCAAAACGGAGGCGGATTGGCTGCCTGTCAAATAGGGATATTGCGCCGTTTGGTTGTTGCTGACATGGGAGAAGGATTGTTGAAGTTAGTCAATCCTCAAATTGTTGAGTGCAAAGGAGACCAACTTGTTATTGAGGGCTGCTTAAGTTATCCTGGTATATGGGGAAAAGTATTAAGACCGAGGGAAATCGTTGTACAGGCATTGAATGAAAATGGCGATCCAATTGTTGTCCGTGGTGTTGATGAGATGGCGAAATGCCTTTGTCATGAAATTGATCACACAAACGGAATCATATATAAAGATAAAATAACTGAATATGTAGAGATGGATTAACAAGTTTGCAGGAGGCCCAATGAACCTTGTAGCGCTCAAAGAACAAGTATGGAAGGCAAATCTGGAACTGGTCGAACGCAAGCTGGTGCTTTACACCTGGGGCAACGTCAGCGGCATCGACCGTGAGCGTGGCTTGGTCGTCATCAAGCCCAGCGGTGTGGAATATGACGCGCTCAAGCCGCAAGACCTTGTGGTGCTGACGCTGGATGGCGAGCAGGTAGAAGGGGAGCTTCGCCCCTCCAGCGACACGCCGACCCACCTGGCGCTGTATCGGGCGTTCCCAGGCATCGGCGGCGTGGCCCACACCCATTCCACGTGGGCCACCGTGTGGGCGCAGGCTGGCCGCGCCATCCCTTGCTATGGCACGACCCACGCCGATTATTTCTACGGGGAGATTCCCTGCACTCGGCCCTTGACGCCGGCAGAAATCCACGATGCCTACGAGGCCAATACCGGCCGCGTGATCATAGAAGCATTTGAGAAGCTGGAGACGCCGCAACCCGAGCAGATGCCCGCGGCTGTCGTGTACCAGCATGGGCCGTTCACGTGGGGCAAATCCGCGGCCAAGGCCGTGGAGAGCTCCGTGGTGCTGGAGCAGATCGCACATATGGCGTGGGCGGCGCAGCTGTGCAACCCGGTGGTGCAGCCGGTGCAGCGGGAGATTCTGGATAAGCACTACCTGCGCAAGCACGGCGCGGGGGCTTATTATGGGCAGAAGTAGGATCATGCGTGGAACCCGCATGCGACGATGAAGAAAACAACCCCGCCGGGTCAAACGAGCCGGCGGGGTCGTTTTTATGCGATGCTATGCGGTGGCCACGGACTCTCTGCCCATGTCGCCGAACATGACCATATAGTAGATGCGCCCGGTATCAAAGACATAGAACTCGATCTTCCTCTCCGCGGCGGCGTCCACGCGGTAATAGAACACCGGCTGGCTGATCTCATCGGCAATCTTGACCATTTCAGCGATGCCATCGATGGGGATCGTGGCCAGTTGCTGATAGGGCAGGGGATTCTCCAGACGAACCAGCCGCTCACCGTGCTGCTGAAAGATTCTGTCCACACTTTTCTTGTACACGCTCTCGGCGTCAGGTTTGTGCCGGGGCAGGGTGAGCAGCGTGAACCAGACGCCGCAGCCCAGCGCCAGCACGAAGCACGCCAGCGCGAATGGCACATAGTTGTTACGATCAGGCGGCGGCGCGATGCGCAACTCCACCTTATTCTCCACTGTGGGCGTACCCTGAACCACCAGCACATTATCCAGCATCGGAATCATGTACTCCACGGTCGTGGTGTCGTTCACCGGCCCCAGAGGACCCTGCACTGTGGCGTTCACATGGAAGAGGACCTTCAGCTCATTGGTGGTGCCGGCTTGGGTTTTGCTGTATACACTCTTGGCATAGTCAATGAACTTGTTCACATCCAGATCAATCTTGCGCTCAAAGCTGCTTGTACCGGCGACATTCTCCGGCGCAAGCAGCTCTTCATCCTTCTGCCAGATGATGAAGTCTGGGTCGATGTACTTGCTGGTGTCGCTGGCGTAGGCGACCAGCTGTGCTTGTGCCGACACGACATAATCGCATGGTAAATCCTGCAAGCCTTGCATCGCATACTGCAAATTAAACTGTACGCTCTTCACATAGGTGAGCAGACGAGCCTCCTTTGCACCGGGCTTTGGCTGCGTATAAAGATCGTTGGGCTTGTATTCCAGGTTGTAGTCCACCAGCAACCGGGTGCTGCCGTGGCGCAGGCCAGTATCCACAGGTTGCCGGAACTCCAACACCATCAGCACGACACCACCTGCCAACAGCAGTACGCCCACTACCACAAGGGCTATTCGGCGACGAGCGGTTGTTATGAGTTTAGGCGTCGTGGTCTTCTCATGATTCTTCGCTGCCTTCGTCTTTAGCATGGCTGTTCCTTTCAGTGGGCTCGAATCAGGTAGGTCAGGTAGCCTAGTTTCGGTACGGTTGCGACTACCTTGCCTCGAATCTGCGTCGCCTTTACTGGCTTTAAGTCGCGAACATTGTTGTTGTCACCCTTGGTGATGTATACAGTGGCGTCGTCCACGACATCAATGTCTATGACGCGGTGAATGATGAAGAATTCGTTGGACCAATATTGCACGATGTCGCCGATTTTGATTTCGTCCGCGGATGTGCGCTCGATTACGACGACATCTCCGGGATAAACCAGAGGCTCCATGCTTCCGCTCATGATCGTGACAGGATACACGGGGAACAACCCCGCGATAAACCAGACGATCGCCATGCTGACCGCCAGCACGGCGATCC
>JAEZSC010000139.1 GCA_023422005.1 Bacillota bacterium
CGCAGATGGGCACGCTGGAATTCCACACCTGGGGCAGCCGCGTGGACGATCTGGAGCGCCCGGACATCATGGTGTTCGATCTGGACCCCGACGAGGGTATGGACCTGGCCACGGTGCGCCAGGGCGTTCGGGATATCAAGGGTATTTTGTCCGAGCTCTCGCTGCGTTCGTATCTGAAGACCAGCGGCGGCAAAGGGTATCATGTGGTCGTCCCCTTGCAGCCCGCCGTTTCATGGGACGCGTTTCACCAGTTCGCCCGGCGCGTGGCCGAGGTCATGGAAGCCAAGTGGCCGGACCGCTACACCAGCAACGTCCGTAAGGCCAGGCGCGCGGGCAAAATTTTCATCGATTGGATACGAAACGGCCGGGGCGCCACCAGCATCGCGCCCTATTCCATCCGGGCGCGCAAGGGAGCCGGCGTGTCCATGCCCATCTCGTGGGAGGAGCTGGACACGGTGGCCCCCGACGGCATCCATATGGCCGAGGCGCTCACAAGGATCGCTGGTGACGACCCGTGGAAGGATTTCTTCGAGAACCATCAACTGCTCAGGTGAGGGTCTGGCTGCCCGACTCATACCACCTGAGCACCCGCATGGCCCGCAGCGTGTTCCATCGGCTGGCAGCGCCTACCTGCGTTTCCATATCAAACTTCAGCAGGTCGTCCTTGTAGGGCTTCACCAGAGGCCAGCGGCCGTTCTGGTGGCGGCGCAGCCGCACAAAGCCGATGGCCTCCTCCATGCGCGCCTCGGGCTTTCGCCCGGCCGCCCGCATATATTCCAGACCCCGCAGCGCGTCGTAGTGCCACGACGGCGGGAAGTGAAAACGCGTCCAGGCCTTGTCTATAATCTCGCCGGTGGAAAGCCGGTACAGCAGCCTGCGCTCCAGCAGGTATTCCTCTCCCCTTTGTCGGGCGGATTGGGTGTCGGCACTGCCGCCGAAGGCTTTTTCATATCGCTGCAGGCCTTCCAGCACGGCAATGGTCGTGTGGAAGGAGGAACGCGTGCTGGGCGGCGCGTCGCAGTTCCAGCCGCCGTCGGCCAGCTGTTCTCCCAGCAGCCTCTGCAGCACTTGCTCACAGCGTATGCCGAAGTAGGAGCCCGTGGCCAGCACCTTTGCGTTCATGCAGGGCTCCACCTCCCCGTCGAAGAACAGCCTTCGCCCGTGGTATTCCCATCTCAGTGTGGACACCCGCTCCAGCATCGTCTGCACCAGCCGGTCCATGGGGTCCACACCCAAGTCCATCAGCAGCACCACGCAATGGATGGTCCGCAGCAGGGAAAGATCGTCGCCCTGCCAGTCGCCCCGTTCGGTTTGCTGAGACAGCAGCTGGGCGCCCCACCCAGTGTGGGCCACCTGCGCCCGCTCCGCCTGCACGGCTGCAGGGTCGGCATCCAGCAGATCCCGCAGAACCTGCCAGCGAATGGCCGGGTCGGCGTCCATCAGCCATGTGATCGTGGATTGATAGGACATGGTTCTTCCCTCCGTGCGGTTGGCATGCCTGCCGGCATTGCGGCGTTTTGTCCGGCGGGCTACGATCACTTTACCGCAGCTTGCGGTGGGCCGCAAGGGGGAAAGCAGGTCTGTGGAACCGTTTTTGGCCAATGCTCACAACTCAACCAGCCGGTTACCCCTGTTGCCGGTCCGGTCATTGGATATGCGGCCTTCTTCATTCTATAATACGGGTACCGGCCGGAAAAATCTGATAGAGGAAGAGCGGTATGAACATGGAGCTTGGCAGAAAGATCAAGGCCCTGCGCACGCAGCAGGGCATGACACAGGAGCAGCTGGCGGAGGCGCTGGGCGTTTCGCCGCAGGCGGTTTCCAAATGGGAGAACGATGTAACCGCGCCGGACATCGCCATGCTCCCGGCAATTTCCATCACCTTCGGCGTGACCATCGACGACCTGTTCTCGCTGAGCGATGAGGAGAATCTGCGGCGCATTGACAACATGTTGTGCAACGTGCGCGACCTTTCCGAGAGCGCTTTCACATCCACCGAGGCGCTGTTGCAGGGCATCGCCGCCCGCAAGCCCGGCTGTGCCGACGCCTGGCTGCGCCTGGCGGAGCTGTACGAGCACCGCATCAAGACGTTCACACGCCTGGCCGTGGATTACGCCAAGCAGGGTATCCGCATCCAGCCGGAAAAAAAGTGCGGCCACAGCGTGCTGACCAACCTGCTGCATGGCTACCGTGGGGATTGGACGTGTAACCACACGCTGGAGATGGTGCGCTATTACCGCGGCCTCATGAAACGGGTGCCGGAGTATCGGGAGGGCTGGCGGTGGCTGTTGGATCAGCTCATCGGCAACGGCCTGCTGGAGGAAGCGCGCACGATCATCGAGACCACAGAAATCGTCCGGAATCACGAGCTGGCCAAGGTGTGGCTGGGAGACATCGCCTATGCCCGGGGCGACGGCCAGGAGGCCCTGCGCCGGTGGCAGGAGGCCATCGACGACGCGCCGGAGGCCTGGCGGCCCTATGCCTTCCGGGCGGACCGCATGGTCGCCATGGGCCGGTATGACGACGCCATCCGGGACTACACGGCGTGGCTGGAGAAGCAGCGCCCGATTCCCTTCAACGACCCCTACATCTGCATGGCGCTGCTGTATGAGGAGATGGGCGACATCCCCAAGGCCATCCACATGCGCGAGGAACACCTGCGTGCCGTAAGGGAGCTGGGCTTTGAAAAAGGGGAGGCCATCGACGCCATACAGCGGGAGATCGAGCGGCTGAAAGCCATAAGCTGAAAACGGAAAGATTGCACACAGCCGAACACGGTATACAAGGATCTGAACCCATTGTGGCACAGATCCTTTTTGCTTTTGCATAGTGTTGTGATATATTGAAGTTGCACGTATAGGGGAAAAGGTATGGAAGAAAGAGAACCGGTCAACATCCATATGCTGTCCTTGCCGGAGGAGCTGATCCGCTGGATCGGCAATGCTCCGGTTTATGAGAGCAGCGGCCAGTCCGGCGCAAGAACCGTCTATGTGGATCGCGACGGCGGCGCCTATTTAAAAATCGCCGCCCGCGGGTCTCTGCTGCTGTCCTCACAGATGCAAACCTATTTCGCCGGGCACGGGCTGTCCTCGCCGGTTCTGCGGTATCTATCCGCGGACAGAGACTATATGGTGACCGCGCCGATCCGTGGGGAAGACGGCACATCTCCCCGACTCCTGGCGGAGCCCCAGCGGCTGAGCGAGGTGTTTGGGCAGTCCCTGCGGCGCTTGCACGAGGTGGACGCGTCCGACTGCCCGGTGAAGGACAGAACGCAGGCCCTTGCCCGCTTGGCAGCGGCTACGCCCTTCTCGCAAGAGAACCTGGACGACATCGCTGCATATATAGGACCGGCCCGGGCCGACGCCGCACCGGCGGAAATCGCCGCGGCCAGTGGGCGCATAAAGAACGACGTGCTGATCCATGGGGATTATTGCCTGCCCAACATCCTGCTGCGCGGCTGGGCGCTGGCGGGCTTTATCGATGTGGCGGCCGCCGGCCTCGGAGATCGGCATTATGACCTGGTCTGGGGTTTGTGGACACTGAATTGGAATTTGAAAACACCTCGGTACGGGCAGCGTTTTTTGGATGCCTACGGAAGGGATCGTATCGAGCCGGATCGGCTGCGCGTCTGCGGGCTGCTGGCGGCCATGGAATAGTGTCATCGCCCATGCTATAATCGTTATGAACCAATTCCTACCACTCCAATTTCGATTGCAAGGATGGCCGCTATGAAAGCAAACGTCCGCAACCGCCTTTTCTTTGGCCTGGGTACCGTGGGCCGCGATATGTACTACACGATGATCAGCATGTTCCTGATGGTCTACCTGACCGAGGTGCTGAACCTCTCCAACGAGCTTTTGGCCTGGACCGGCGGCATCCTCACGGTCATGCGCGTTTTTGACGCGCTCAACGACCCGATCATGGGTGTGCTCGTGGACAATACGAACACCCGCTGGGGCAAGTACAAGCCCCACATCCTGTGGGGCGGTCTGGCCGGCGCGGTTTTCATGGTGCTGCTGTTCACCGACCTGGGGCTGTCCCCGGTGGCCTATGTGATCACCTTTGGCCTGTTCTATCTGGCCTGGGATATCACCTATGGCCTCAACGACATCGCCTATTGGTCCATGTTGCCGGCGCTGAGCCTGGAGCAGAAGGAACGCGAGAAGATCGGCTCGGTGGCCAAGATCTGCGCCAACTTGGGCATGTTCACCGTGGTCGTGGCCATCATACCGGTTACCAACCTGCTGGGTCAGGCCCTGGGCGGCGACCCAAAGGCCGGCGACTGGCTAAACTACCTGCAGCCCGCGTGGAACATCCTCGCGGTGGTCATCGCGCTGCTGATGCTGGGCTTCTTGCTCTTTACGCTGTTTGGCGCCAGAGAGATGCGCAGCCAGTTTAAGCAGGAGGACAGCACGTCTCTCAAGGACATGGCCCGCGCCATCTTCCAGAACGACCAACTGCTGTTCACGACGATTTCCATGGCGTTGTTCATGATCGGTTATGTCACCACGACCAGCTTCGGCGTGTATTACTTCAAATATGCCTACGGCGACGAGGGCATGTATTCGGTGTTCGCGGCGGTGCTGGGCGTGTCGCAGCTCAGCGCGCTGGCGGTTTTCCCGCTGTTCAGCAAGCGCTTCACCAGGAAGCAGCTCTACTTCGGGGCCACGGTGCTGGTGCTGGCCGGGTATGGGCTGTTCTTCTTCTCGCCGATGGATATGGCGTTCATCGGCGTGTCCGGTGTGCTGCTGTTCGTGGGAGAGGCGTTCATACAGCTGCTGATGCTGATGTTCCTGGCCGATACGATCGAATACGGCCAGTGGAAGTCCGGCAAGCGCAACCAGAGTGTTACATTCTCGCTGCAGCCGCTGATCAACAAGATCGGCGGGGCGATCTCCACGGGCATCGTCACGGCCACGCTGATCGTTTCCGGCATCAATGACGCAAGCAGCGCCGCCGATGTGACGCCCGAGGGTTTGATGATCCTCAAGGTGTCGATGTTCGCGCTGCCGCTCGTGTGCATCGTGGCCGGCTACTTCGTGTACCGCTGCAAGTATAAGATCGACAAGGCGTTCTATGACCGGATGCTCGCGGACCTATCGGCGCGGGGGGATATTCAGGCGTAACGGGATGAATGAAGTATGTTCAGCTCGGGCACCCCTGTTCTGAGGGGCAGGGCGTTGCGTGAGTGATGTTGTCACATAAAAAACCCGCTCGTTTTCGGTATACTCGCAAACATATTGTTTTGCGGGAGGGAATTCATGAAAAAGACCCTGACTCAGTTCATCCATCATTGGTCCTGGATGATACTGGTCTTTTTCTTATTGGCAGGGTTTGTTTTTCGGTCGTTGGAATCCTTGCCATTGTATGTATGGTTGCTCCGGTGGTCGTTGGTTTTTTCAAAGGGCGGTATTGGTGCGGGAACTTCTGCCCCAGAGGCAGCCTGAACGACCGGCTGCTTTCCAAAGTGAGCAGGAAGAGACCCCTTCCCGGCTTCATGCGAACAAACGCGTTCAGGGTTGCGTTTCTGATCTTGATTATGATTGGGTTCGCCCTTCAAATCACATGGGCATGGGGTGATGTTCGGGCAGTGGGCGCCGTCTTTGTACGTATGATCCTGATCACGACGGCAGTGGATGTGATCCTTGGCGGCTATTTTCAGCACAGGGCCTGGTGCACCATCTGCCCGATGGGGTATATGGCGCGATGCGCGGCACAGGCTGCCCACGTGAAAAAACCACACGGGCATATCGCCGTGGGAAGCTCCTGCGTCGGCTGCAAGCTGTGTTCCAAGGAGTGTCCCGCCGGGATTCCAATCCACGAATTTCAAAAGGAAGGCGCTGTCAAACACGCGGATTGCTTGAAGTGTCAAAAATGTGTGGAGAAGTGCCCAAGAAAGGCTCTTGTTGCCTGATATGGAATAAAGAGATGGACTCGCCGATGAGTCCATCTCTTATACGGTGATGCTGGAAAGGTGAGTCCGGCGATTATCGCCCGATGCAGCCCATTCCGTTGCCTGCACCATTGCCCATGCCGCGGCCGAATCCGTTGCCCCGGCCCGCGCCCATACCACAGCCCGAGCCGCGGCCCTCGCCTGTACCGTTGCCCGTGCAGGTGTCCACGCGGGCCTTCATCGATTGATAGAGCTCGTCGGCCTTGGCCTGTGTCAGTTTGCCGTCCTTCACCGCTTGGTCCAGCCGCAGCTTGTATTGGGCCAGCCGCTCGTCCTGAAATTGTTCCAGCTTGCCTGCCGCGGCAGCCTGCGTGCCATAGGTTGCGCCTTCCTGGCGGGCATCCGCCACCTGTTCCACTGTCTTGCCGGTGATTGCCGCAAGGATTTCCGCCGGCGTTTTCCAACTGTCGGCCGCCAAGGCCACCGTGGCCGATCCGATCAGCACCGCCGCCGCTATCACGGCGGTTATGATTGTTTTCTTCATGTCTTTCCGTCCTTTCTTGCTTGAGCGCGCTCTTTGTGTTTCCATCTTAGCCCCCGGATGTGTTCAAATTGTGAGAGAATATCGAACCTTTGTGAGTAAAGCCCGTGGAAACGCAAAAGAATGATACAATTGCATTGGGGTGAGAAGATGACCAAAATCCTGTTGGTTGACGACGACGCCCGCATCCGGGCGATCATACGCGAATATGCCCAGGCCGAGGACTGGAGCTTTGCTGAGGCCGGCAACGGCGACGAAGCGCTCAAGCTCATGGAAACCGAAGAGTTCGCTCTCCTCGTGCTGGATGTGATGATGCCGGTGAAGGATGGGTGGGCAACCCTGAAGCAGCTCAGGAAAAGCAGCCAAATACCCGTAATCATGCTGACAGCCCGCAGTGAGGAGTATGATCGTCTGCTGGGGTTTGAGATGGGGGTGGACGATTATGTCGCCAAGCCCTTCAGCCCCCGGGAGTTGGTCGCCCGCATGAAGGCGCTCTTGAAACGCGTTGCCGCCACAGCCCCCGCGGCCCAGCGGTTTGTGTTCGGCGGGCTGGTCGTGGATCTGGACGCCCACAAGGTGCTTGTCGACGGCCAGCCGGTCATGCTCACGCCCAAGGAATACGACCTTCTGGCATTCTTCGCGGCCCGGCCGGACAAGGCATTCACCAGGGACCAGCTGCTGAACCATGTATGGGGATATGACTATTTCGGTGACGGCCGTACGGTCGACACCCATGTGCGTTCCTTAAGGGATAAGCTTGGGGACCATCGCAGTGTGATCACGACCGTCTGGGGTACAGGTTACCGCTTCGAGCCGGGAGGCGCCAAATGAGACGCATGCGCACAAAGCTGTTCCTGGGGTTCCTGTGCATGGCGGTGGTAACCATCGCTGTGCTTTGGTTGATACAAGCCGGGATCATGAAGGACAATTACCTCAAGGAGAGAGTGGCCGCTGTGGACGAAGCCATAATGGCTGCGTCCGTGCAGGCCAGCACCGATTATGCCGCGTTGGAAGAGCGGCTCAATGTCCGCTTGCTGCTGCTGGATGGAAGGGATGCGGTCCGATACATCTCCCCGGGAATGCCGATGAAGGGTATGGTGCTGCGGCTTTGCCAGAGCGGGGATGCGCCGCAGCCCAACGGTGAGCCGCAGCTGCTGGACAACAGAATGGCTGGCGGCGTGCAGTACGCGCTGCTGGGGCGGCCGCTGCCCGGCGGCGGCGCCCTCTATGCGGTGTTCTCGCTGTCCGATGTGCAGGAAGCATCCCGCATCCTTCTGCGCCAGCTTTGGGTCGTCACTGCGGCCTTGCTGGCTGCTTCCGTGTTGCTGGCGCTGGTGTTGTCCAGATTGTTTACCCGGCCATTGCACCAGATCACCGGTGCTGCCCGGGCGCTGGCGGCTGGCCGGCTGGGGGCCAACGTGGAAGTGCGCTCCCGTGATGAGATCGGGCAGCTTGCCCTGGCATTGAACGAGCTTTCCGCCCAATTGAGCAAGACCGAGGCGCTGCGCCGGGAGCTGATCGCCAACGTATCGCACGAGCTGCGATCACCGCTGGCGGTGATTCAGGGGTATGCTGAGACAGTACGAGATGTGACATGGCCTCATCCGGAGAAGCGACAGGAGCAGCTTTCCATTGTAGCCAGCGAGGCAGCCAGGTTGAGCCGCATTGTCGAGGATATCCTCGATTATTCTAGACTGCAGGCTGGCGTCGATACCTTCTCGCCGGAGGACTTGGATTTGCGGCCCATGCTGGAGCGGATGGCTCGAAAGATGGAGATTCAAGCTGCTGACCGGAACCTGTCAATCCGGGTGGATTGCCTGGAGCGCCGCGTCCGTTTTGACAGCGGGAAACTTGAGCGCGTGATGGACAACCTGCTGGGCAATGCCATCAACCACGGAACCTCCGGCACGGAGATCGTGATTTCTGCCGCGGAGCAGGGGGCCTCCGTGCGCATCGCCGTTACAAACTCCGGGGATACCATCGAGTCGGAAGAGCTCCCGCACATTTGGGATCGTTTTTACCGGGCACAGAGGGTCAGCCAAGGCAGGCGGCTGGGCACGGGGCTGGGCCTTGCCATCGTCAAGAGCATCCTGGAACAGCATGGCAGCGCCTATGGCGTGGCGAGCCGTGAGGGCAGGACCACATTCTGGTTTGATGCGCCGATCGCGGGCGGTACCTAGATTCCACGGAATGCGCAATAGGTTGGGTTTGCTGAGCAAACCGCCAACCCGAATATAGCATCGCAGCGCCCATCGGCAATCCGATGGGCGCTGCGGGTTCGTTTGTGTGATGCCTTCGCGTCATCCCTTCAATGAGCCCAGCATAACGCCCTTTGTAAAGTGCTTTTGCAGGAAGGGGTACACCAGCAGGATGGGCACAGTGCCCACGATGATCGTCGTGTAGCGTATGCTGCCCATGATGGGCGCCTTGTCGCCGGACATGTCCAGCGTCATGATGTCCGTGGAGTCAGCCAGTAGAATCTCGCGCATGATCAGCTGCAGCGGGAACAGTTTGCGGTCGTTCAGATAAATCATGGCGGGGAACCATGAATTCCAATGGGCCACGCCATACTGCAGCACAATCACCGCGATGGTCGCCTTGCTCAGCGGCAGTATGATGCGCCATAGTATCGTAAAGTCGTTGGCGCCATCCAGGTGTGCCGATTCCTCCAGGGAATCGGGGATGTTTTCCATGGCGGTGCGCAGGATGATCATGCTGTAGGTGGAGACCAGGCCGGGCAGCCACAGCGCCCAGTATGTGTTGCCCAGACGCAAAAACTGATTCACGAGCAGGAAGGACGGAATCAAGCCGCCGCTGATGTACATCGTTACGATGATCATCAGGATGATCGGGCGCTTGAACATCAGGTTCTTGCGCGAAAGCCCGTAGGCGGCCAGGCATGTGGCGGCCAGGTTGAAGCCCACGCCCGCAACCACGATGATGAGCGTGTTCAGGT
>JAEZSC010000089.1 GCA_023422005.1 Bacillota bacterium
ATCTGGACGGCGGCGATTACTTCGGCCTGGGCCGGTGCCCCGACGGCTGGGACGAGAAATACTGGTTCGACATGCGCAACTATCTGGAAGGGATGAGCGAAGAGGACCGCCTGGCCTCCCGCAGCCCAGACATCATGGAGCAGCGCAGCATCGACGAGGCCTTCCCCTACGCCCACCAATGCTCCGACCGGGCCATCGATTTTCTGCAAAACAGCGCCGATGAAGACTTCCTGCTGGTACTGTCCTACGACGAGCCACACCATCCCTTCGTGTGCCCGGAGCCCTATTCCTCGATGTATAACGACTATGAATTCCCCAAAAGCCCCAACGTGTGGGACCGGCTGCAGGACAAGCCGGACCACCACAAGGCCTGGGCGGGAGACGCCACGCGGGAGGACAAGGACCAACTAAAGATCACAAACCCCTATTTCTTCGGCTGCAACTCCTACGTGGATTACGAAATCGGCCGCGTGCTGGACGCGGTGGATGCGTGCACGCCGGATTGCCTGGTCATATACACCGCCGACCACGGCGACATGCTCCATTCCCACAGCATCAACGGCAAGGGCGCGGCGATGTATGAGGAGATCACCGGAGTACCGCTCCTCGTGCGCTACCCCGGCGTGGCCCCCCAGGGCGCCGTGTGCAGCCGGGTTGTTTCCCACATCGACATCGTGCCGACGATACTGGAGGCCGCCGGGCTGCAGCAGCCACGGCTGCTGGAGGGCAACAGCTTTTTGGACCTGCTGCGCGACCCGCAGTGGGAGCAGCCGAGGGCGGCTTTTATGGAGTTCGGCCGTTATGAGATCGACCACGACGGGTTTGGCGGCTTTCAGCCGATCCGGGCGGTGTACGACGGCCGCTTCAAGCTGGTCGTCAATCTGCTGACGACCGACGAGCTTTATGATCTGCAGAACGACCCCCAGGAGATGCGCAACCGGATCGGCGACCCCGCCTGTGCCAAGGACAGAGACCGGCTGCACGACCGGCTGCTGCAATGGATGAACGACACCCGCGACCCCTTCCGCGGCTACTATTGGGAGCGCAGGCCATGGCGGCAGGACGCGCGGCCGGCCACATGGGAATACACCGGCATGACCCGGCAGCGGGAAAACCCGGAATACGAGCCGTGCCAGCTGGACTACGCGACCGGCTTGCAAATAAAGGAGGCGGTGCGAAAAAAATGAACAAGAATCAAAAGCCGAACGTGATCTTCTTCTTCTCGGACCAACAGCGCTGGGACACGGCGGGCTGCTACGGGCAGAAGCTGCCCGTCACACCCAACCTGGACCGTATGGCCGCCGAAGGAGTGCTCTTTGAAAACGCCTTCACGATGCAGCCGGTGTGCGGCCCGGCGCGGTCATGCCTGCAGACAGGCCTTTTCGCGACCCAGAACGGCTGCTACCGCAACGGCATCGCGCTGCCCGCCGTGGACAAAACGCTGGCCGACCATTTCCACGACGCGGGCTACCAGACCGCCTATGTGGGCAAATGGCACCTGGCTTCCACCAGCGACCCGCAGCACATGCACCCGGGCGCCGACGCCCGGCAGCGCAAGGCCGCCGATTACCACACGCTGGCGGTGCCGCCGGAGCGCCGGGGCGGGTACCGGGATTACTGGATGGCGGCCGACGTGCTGGAATTCACGTCCCACGGCTACGACGGGTATGTATATGACGGGGACATGAACAAGGTGGAATTCCAAGGGTATCGGGCCGACCGCATCACCGATTTCGCGCTGGATTTCCTGGACCGGGCCGACAGGAACCGCCCGTTCTTCCTTTTCCTGTCCCACATCGAGCCCCACCACCAGAACGACCATGACCGCTACGAGGGGCCGCAGGGCAGCCGCGAGAAGTTCGCCGATTTTGAGCCCCCTGCCGACCTTGTTGGGACCGAAGGGGACTGGCGGGAGAACTACCCCGACTATCTGGGCTGCTGCCACAGCCTGGACCAAAACCTGGGGCGCATACGGGCCAAGCTCGCGCAAACCGGCCAGGCCGACAACACGGTGATCTTCTACACAAGCGACCACGGCACCCACTTCAGGACCAGGAACAGCGAATACAAGCGGGCCTGCCATGACGGCTGCATCCATATTCCGCTGGTGGCCTGCGGCCCGGGCTTCCGGGGCGGGCGAAGGATCGATGATCTGGTGTCGCTGATGGACCTGCCGCCCACGCTGCTGGGCTGCGCCGGCATACAGCAGCCCGAAAACATGCAGGGCCGGGCGCTGCAGCCGCTGGCCGACGGGAGCTGCGCCGATTGGCAGGAGAACGTCTTCCTGCAGATCAGCGAATCCCAGGTGGGCAGGGCTGTGCGCACGCGCAGGTGGAAATATTCCGTGCGGGATTACCGCAAGGACGGTTGGAAGGATTCCTGCAGTGACCAGTACGAAGAAGACTTCCTCTACGACCTGGAAGCGGACCCTTATGAGAAGAACAATCTGGTGCTGGACGACCGGTACGAGCCGGTGCGCCGGGAACTGGCCGGGCTTTTGATCTCCCGAATGCTGCAGGCCGGTGAACCGAGGCCGCAGATCCTCCCGGCGACGCAGCGAACATCAAGGGTGTGACACGCACGCCAGGCGGCCACCTAAACAGGCTGCCGGTGCGCATAGGCGGCGTTCAGCCGCTCAGTCACGTCCCGGTCGAACCCTCTGTCCTTTCGCCGGTGGGGTACGGTGTCCGAGGTTTTCAGATACCAGCGCAGCAACCGGCTTTCCAGGTCGCCGCGGACCGGCGCGTATTCCGGGTCGCCGTAGACATTGCAGAGCTCGTCCGGGTCCTTCGCTAGATCGTAGAGCTCGCTGTGGCCATCGGAGCGCAGGACCAGCTTGTGGGTCAGCGTTCTGGCCATGACGGCGCGGCAGACGCTGGCAGGCGAATCCTGCTGCATCCTCCCCTTGGGGTAATAGATGCCCCTGGGGTCCTCGGGAATGTCACCGGACAGCCGCGTGCCCTCAAAGCAGTGGGGCTCGTGGGGGTCATATCCGCCTTCGGCAAACACAGTCCGGCCCAGATCGCCCTCCTGCCCATGCAGCTGCGGCGTCAGGCTGCGGGCAAAATGGGTGTGCTCAGGCTGGACGCCCGCCAGATCCAGAACCGTGGCAAACACGTCGAACAACTCCACCGGCGCCTTCACCCACTGGCCCTTTGCATAACCCGGCGCCCGGATGATCAGGGGCACATGGGTCAGGCAGTCGTCCAGGCCGCTGGGCCACTTTTCCACGAGGCCATAGTCGCCGGCCCAATCCCCGTGATCGGAGAAGAACAGAATGCATGTGTCGTCGTCCAGCCCATTGCGGCTCACGGCGTCCAGAAGGTCGCCGGTCATTTGGTCCGCCATGCTGGCCATCGCCAGATAGACCCGCATGATTTCCCGGTAAACCTCGGGATCCAGCTTGTCCAGCTCCCGGTATTCGCGGATCAGCCGGTAGAGATCCGGCTTGCCCTGCTGGACATAGGGCTTGAGCTGCGGGCACTTTTCCAGATCAATGCGATCGGCGAAATCCTTCGTGACCCAATAGGGGCAATGGGGCAGGCCGATGGGCAGGAAGAGGCAAAAAGGTGTTTGGGGCTTGGCGTCCAGAAAATCGATGGCGCCCTGCACATACCGGTAGTCCGGGTGCTGCGTATAGCTCTCATACCGGTTTTCGTACAGGAAGCTGTAGTAACCCGGCGTTCCATAGGGATAGCGGCTGGCGCTGCCGTTGCCTGCGTTTTTCGCGTCGCACCGGTAATTCACCGTCGTGGCGGATTTCTCCAGCGCCAGGGGGTCCAGGGCGTCGTTCTTGCCCCATATGTGTACGTCGTAACCGTTCTGCTTCAGGTAGGAAAACAGATTGGGTTCCTCGGCGCCCAGAGGGTTCCACAGCGTCCGGTGGCCCCGATTGTGCGGATACAACCCGGTAAGAAAGCTGGCCCGGGACGGCGTGCACACGGGATGCTGCACAAAACAATTCTCAAAGAGCGTTCCATCCCTTGCCAGCCGGTCGATATGGGGCGTTACGGCGGCGCCGTTGCCATAGCAGCCCGCCGCATCGTGCCTCATCTCGTCCGGGTTGATCAGGATAAAATTCATCCGCCTTTTACCTCCTGCTTGCCCTTTGCGTTGGTTGCTGTATTCTGTAGTAGTATACAGTAGAAACGCTGCTTTGTCCTGACTTGTCAAACCAGGACTTGAGCCGCTTTCAGATCACAGCGCCGCTCACCGGAGATACCCGACAGGGATCCTCACAGGAAAGTGCTGGGGGCCGCCTGAAGTGTTTCTTTTACTGTACATGAGATGAAGTATCCGCAAAGACCGTCAACGTTAACACCATTGCCCAGGGATACAAAGTCAGAAAATACTTCCCCACCCCAAAACCATGAGGCATCAGCATATTCTTCCGACTTGCTGAGCATATCCTTTACTTCCGCCTCGACATACCCTCCCCAACCCTTGGCAACATACCCTTCGGGAATATCAAAATAATCCATACCATTTGGGACTGGCGTGTCTGCTCTCATGAATTTGCCAATGATATATCCGGTCAACCGGTTTTTCTCTTCATATTTATCCCATATATAAAGACCACCGCCGTAAGGCTCATCGGTAGTATATTCCGTCATTCCATCAAGGGTTTTGAAAATCCAATCCTTCGCCTTCCATACGCTCTGAACAATTTCTCCGGTTGCGCTGTGTGGATTCCCCCAATCATTCCGAACATACACAGCCTTTCCGATAAACCTATATGGACCGCATTTTACGATCTCGAGTTTTTTCAGGTTCGCCATTGTTTCATCTCCTTCAGGCATAAGCAAACTACAATACTTCAATATTATACCAGAAAATAATCTTTGATCACATTGTCAACGACATACCGCAACCACTAAGACAATGCCACATTGCTCTATCCTTTGTACGGGTTCCTTGCTGCTCAGATCGTATTCGGTCCTCTCTGACTGTTGCGGGGGTTCTTTCCCGCGCAGGCATGCAGTAAAGAAAAACCTCCTACCCGGCGGGTAGAAGGTTTTCTGCAAATGGCACCCCCAAGGGGATTCGAAGGTTCAATGCGCTTGCGCGCAATGAGCCTGCACCGTTCCTCTATTGTTTCAAGGATTCCTTGCTTCGCAGATCGTACTCGGTCCTCTCTGACTGTTGCGGGGGTTCTTTCCCGCCCAGGCGTGCGTTAAAGAAAAACCCCTACCCGGTGGGTAGGAGTTTTTCTTTAAATGGCACCCCCAAGGGGATTCGAACCCCTGTTGCCGCCGTGAGAGGGCGGTGTCCTAGGCCACTAGACCATGGGGGCAGGCTGGCTGCGGAACTAGGATTCGAACCTAGGCGAAACGGGTCAGAGCCGTTTGTGCTACCTTTACACTATTCCGCAACATTTGGTGCGAAGGTTATTTTATCACGCGTTCCAAAGGCTGTCAACCTGTTTTTACGCCTTGCCAAGCATGTGCCGCTGTATTATAATCAAAAAGCTAAACAGGCGATGAATGGATATCGATTCGCCGGCAAAGCACAACCGGATATTTGGAGAAGTATCGAAGCGGTCATAACGGGCCTGACTCGAAATCAGGTAGACGGCAACGTCTCGTGGGTTCGAATCCCACCTTCTCCGCCAAAAGATAGGGTCCCCTCGTTCGAGGGGACCCTATCTTTTGGCAAACAGATGAGGGCGAGGATCCACCCGCTAGAGTCAAAAAGAACCCAAAACGATCTGCAAAGCAAGGAAAACGGCGGCGAAAGAGGAACGGCGCAGGCCAGTTACGCGCAAGCGTATATCACCTTCGAATCCCACCTTCTCCGCCAAGAAAACCCTAGGAATCAAGCCGTTCCTAGGGTTTTTCTCTTCCCTATCGAGGCTTCAATTCCGTAAAATCCTGGCAACATTTTGGCAACAAACTGTTTTCGGTTCCTCTTCGACGGGTCGATTCTGGCCTCCAGTTTGGCTGCCGCATCGTCCAATGCAGTCTCGTGAAGGTGCGTGTAAATATTTGCCGTGACACTATAATCGCTGTGCCCGAGGATCCTCTGGGCTTTAATCTCATCCACTTCGGACTCATATAAAAGTGAGGCGAAACTGTGCCGGAGGATGTGTGGAGAGACTCCAGGTGTATTGGCCGCCTTTATAAGGCGCGTCCAGCGCCGCTGGAACTCGTGGGAGCTCAGGTGGCTGCCGGTGTCGGGGTCAACCAACACATAAGCAGCAGGAAGCCCTCTGAGCGGCCACAACGCATCTCTCAGCGGCGTCAGTAGCGGGACGGAACGAAAGCCTGCCTTGGTCTTTGGCTCCTGCAGGTAGGCCATGCTGTTCACGTAAGATACCTGCCGACTGATGTGGATTCTGTTGGCAGTGAAGTCGATGTCACCCCACTGCAGGCCTACGGCTTCGCCGCGGTGCAGGCCAGCGTAATACAGCAACATCAACAGCAAGCCATCTGGATGCGCGGCGCCAGTAGCGGTGATTGCCTTGCGCTCAGCATCGGTCAGTGCCCGCCTTTCCTTCTGGGTACCTTTGGGCGTGATCAGGCCTGCCGGTGAACTCCTGATCGGGGTACGAGGGGTTGGCGGCACACAGCATAGGTCGCTTACCGGTCACAAAATACTTGAGAGTGGCCATGCAGTCCATGTCCTGCACGGTGGCCGCGACTATCTGCCCGGACTGAGCGTGATCGGCCTGCTGCATGAGCACAATGTCGCCTTCGCGTACGGATCCGCGGGCGCTGGAGATCGGCACCAAGCTGCGCATCACCGGCGGCACGAAGCCGCCTGCAACTGAGACCTACACCGTCAAGCGCGGCGATTCGCTCATACGCATCGCGGCCGCCCATGGGCTCAAGTGGCGCGACCTAGCCGCGCTCAATGGCATCAATGGGCCGATCTATACCATTCGCACGGGGCAGGTGCTCCGCCTCAGATAACCCCAGCGGCTTGTCCTCCTCGCCGTATAATCGTCACCCCCGCTGGCTTTGGCTTGCGGGGGCTTTTATATTAACCTTTGCTATGCTACAATGAAAATACCATATTTAGGAATTAGTGGCATGCTTCAGAAAGAGAATCGTATTATTTATCTTGACGTACTACGAACATTTGCTGTTTTTTGCATGATTGTTTTGCATACGGCTTCAAAACAATTGTGGGCTGTGCCCACTGTATCATTTGAATGGCAAGTTCTTAATGTTTATGACAGCTTGGTTAGATTTTGCGTACCTGTATTTGTAATGATAAGTGGTGCATTGTTACTTAACCCAGATAGAAATATATCATTAAAAAGAATGTTCAAGAAAAACATTCTGAGAATTTCCATAGCCTATTTCTTCTGGTCATTTTGTTATGCCGTTTACACATCAAAAATTTACTTAGATTTCAACGTTGATACATTATATGCTTTTTTAAACAATACAATAGCGGGACATTATCATCTTTGGTTTATACCAGTCATTATTGGGTTGTATATTATAATACCGTTACTTAGGAAAATAACCGCAGACAGAAAAATAACAGAGTATTTTCTAGTTCTTTCTTTTATCTTCACCATGGTACTACCCGCTTTAAAATTATTGTTTCCTAAATTCAATGTTATACTAAATTTATTTGACACATCAATGCGTATGGAATTTGTTGTAGGCTATACTCTATATTTTGTTGCCGGTCATTATTTTTGCACCTATGAATTCGCAAAAAGAACAAAGAGAATAATCTGGCTCTTAGGTTTATTAAGTGTGTTTTTTACAATAATTATGACTAGCATGACATCCATTGAAGCTCAAAAGCCTATACAAACGTGGTATTCTAATTTACTTCCCAATACGGCCCTTACATCATTCGCTGTATTCCTATTATTTAAAGAAATACAGTTTGCAAAATTGAATAGCCCCAATGTGGTAATCTTATCAAATTTGTGCTTTGGTATATATTTGGTACATGACGTTTTCAACATCATTATGGTGAAAACGGGAATTAACACATTATTATTTAATCCAATATTTTCTGTCCCCGTTCTTGCTATGGCAGTATTTATAAGTAGTTTGCTCGTAGCCTATATTCTTAGTCAGATACCAATTATGAAAAAGTATATTATATAGAAAATTTGTGCTTTGCATTTTTTACTTATAGCGGAATTTACAAACCAGCAGGCCCCGGTCTGTGGAATGCACCCCGAAAAACGGACATTGAGAAAAAAGAGCCTCCTGTTGTAGGATAACTGCACAGGAGGTTTGTTTATGAAACGAAAATGGACGGACATGCAAGCACAGGAGCCAGTTATAGTCCAGATGCGAGAGGGTCAAATCCGGCGCAGGCGAAAATACCGTCAGATGGGGGAACAACTGCACCGTTACCCCAACTTGCTTAATCGCAACTCCCTAGCCAACAGACCAAATGAGAAATGGGTTAAGGATATCTCCTACATTCCTACTGGGCAAGGAACCTTGTATCTGTCGGTCATTCGACACCTCTTTGACAACAGCATCGTTGCCTACCGGATGGGAACGGAGCAGTCAATTCAGTTGGTACTGCTACCATCCAACAGGCCAGGATTAAAGAAGCGGTCATTGCAGAGCTGCAACTCCACAGTGACCAAGGGTTTCAATAGCACTGTACTTTCCCCTTCTACAATAGGGTCCTTTCATTTTTGGGCCGAACCTGGCGGCTTTGGGCTCTTGCGCTCTATAAACCAGCGCTGTGACTCATCCTCAAAATATAGAAAAACAGTCTTGCCGCGGATCGCGCAAGCATACCTAATGCCGAGTCCTCCTGCCTTGGTAGATGCGGCCCGGCGGATTTCTCCAACCCGGTCGATCATGTACATGGTATTGTCTTCCCACCACAGCGCCATTGGTACAGGTGAGCGGCCATCAGGGTAAAACATCGCCTGCACGCGGACGTAGGCTTTATAGTCGCTCTCGTAGACATGCTCGGTCATGACGGCATCTCCCCGCTAAACAAGCCCACCGGATGGATGATGTGGTCACCTTTGGGGTCCATTGTTCCAAGGGGCTCATCTGCCAACAGTGCAGCACGCAGCAGGGCCTGGTGGCCGAAGCGACCGCGGAGCAGATCCACGGTCCGCTCAAGGCGCTCCCGCTGCTCACGCTTCTCCGCATCTCCAAAAATATCCATTTGCAAAGGCGACGCAGCAGATACCAGGTCTGCGCCACGGACGCCCAAGCTCCGGATCGGCTTGGGCCATTTGTAATTCTCCCGAAAGAGATCTATGGCCGCTGCGGCGATCTCGTTGGAGCAAGCGGTTGCGTGTTTGAGTTTCCGCTGCCGGGTGAAGCTCATCAGCCCATTGTCTCGGACCGAGATGGCCACGGTGGTGCAGCGTAGTCCATGATCACGCAGACGAGCTGCAACGGATTCGGACATGACATAGATCACGACCTTGGCGTCGTCATCATTGACGAGATCGCGTGGCGTGGTGGTGCTGTTGCCGATGCTTTTTATCAAGCCTTCGTCGCCGACTGTATGCGCGACAGGAGAGACATCATGACCGCGTGCGAACATACCTAAAACCGGCCCGAGCTTACCGAACCAAGAGCGCAGATAATCGTCGTCCCATGATGCCAAGTCGCCAATGGACAGCACGTTTTTGTCGTTTAGTTTTCGCGCGGTCGATGGTCCAACATAGAGTAGGTCACCAACCGGCAAGGGCCAAACCAATGACTTATAATTGTCCCTGGTGATCGTCGTCGTGGCATCAGGCTTGCGCATGTCTGATCCCACTTTTGGGTCAGGGTGAAATATGCTTGGGATGTGTATTGAAACCCTTGGTCACTGTGGAGGTGCAACTCTGCAGTGACCGCTTCTTTTTCTCTGGCCTGCTGAATGGTACGTAAAACCAGGTTAATGGACTGCTCCGGCCCCATTTCGTAGGCGACAATACTGTTGTCGAACAGGTCTCGGATGATTGACAGATACAAGGTGCCTTGTGGTGTTGGAATGTACGAGATATCTGTGACCCATTTCTCATTGGGGCGGCCAGCAAAGAAGTTTCGATTCAAAACATTTGGATAACGGTGCAATTGCGCACCCATTTGCTTGTATTTACGTCTCCTTCGGATTTGACCTAATAGACCGTACTTGTTCATGACGCGTAGCACCGCCTTGCGATTTACATGGATCTCTTTGCGTTCCAGCCATATTTGAACCCGCCGATATCCATAGGTACCTTTCGTCTCCTGCTGGCAGACCTGAATATGTCTGGCGAGCTCTTGCTCCTTTGACGGCTGCCCTTGCCTCTTCCGAAATGCGTAGTATCCACTTCTGGATACCTTGAAGAACGTGCACATCCCCTTGATGCTGTATTTGCTGGCGTACCGGCTGATGGCCGTGAACTTGATCATTGCTTTCACCTCCCTCCAGCAGCTTGAAGAAAAGAACAGTACAATTCCACTTCCTGCTCCAACTCCCGTATCCGTAGCACCATGGCTTCCGGTTCGCTTACTGGCCGCCTCCGAGGTCGTCCCTTTCGTTTAGGAACAACAGGCATCTTCTCTTGGCGTCTGTTATATCGGTTTATCCAGTTCTTTATCTGTACCTTTTCCAACTCCAGTGAATCGGCTATCTCTTGACGCGTTCGCCCTTCTTGACGCATTTGCTGAATCTGAGCTTCCACTGATTTGATGTCTGTCCATTTCCGCTTCATAAAAATACCTCCTGCTGTAGTCATCCTACAACAGGAGGCTCTTTTTGCTCAATGTCCGTTTTTCGGGGTGCTGTCCAGTTTGAGGGGGCTTTGCCGTTGGTGGAGAAGACGCAAGGTATAACCTGCCCACATAGATCAGAGAGAAACACAAGCGACCTGCGTAGCAAGGAAACACAAGAGTCCGAATGGGGCGGCGCAGGATTGAGCGGGTTGCCTTGCCATTTTTCCTGTTTATTTACTTTTAACGCAAATATCACAACATTCGGTAAAATTCAGACAAAACTGGGCAACAAGCGGTTATCCGATTGATAATGAATACTATAAAATATTGGCACGAACATACAGGAGGAACCCAATGAAAAGGTACAAGCCCATTTATTCGATAATCGCTTCGATAGCGATCCAACTCTGTCTGGGCGTGGCATATCTGTGGAGCCTCTTCCAGACAGGCATTGCGAAAAGCATCTTTAACGGCGACAATGCCGAAGCAAGCCTTACCTTCTCACTTCTTCTTGCGACCCTCACAATCGGAAGCATCCTGGGCGGAAAAATTGCCGCAAAATACACGATCCGTCGCGTCGTGATCATCGGCGGTGTAATCCTGTCCCTTGGTTTTTTCTTCGCTTCATTCGTCACCGCTTCCGCACCGTGGCTGTTATGGTTGACTTACGGTGTCATGGGCGGCGTCGGCATGGGCTTCACCTATTCGACAACCATATCCTGTGCGCAGAAGTGGTTTCCTCATAAAAAGGGCCTTGTCACCGGTGTCATCGTTTCAGCGCTGGGGTTTGGCGGCGTTGTGTTTACGCCGGTCATTGAAATCCTCATTGCGCAGTTCGGCGGGCAGCAGGTGGGCGAACAGAAAACCTTCATGGTTCTCAGCGGACTTTTCCTCATCATTTGCACTGTTGGCGGACTTATGCTCAAAAACCCCCCGGATGACGCTGCAATTACGGTGTCAAAGCCGGGTACAGCGGCAGGGGGCGAATCCCCTGCTCCTGTACAAGGTGATCTTTCTCCAAAGCAGGTGCTGGCAAAGCCTTCTTATTACCTTGTTACGCTGGCGATGGCCCTGGCCTGCATGGGCGGCCTCATGATGATTGGATTTGCTAAGCCCATTGCAGTGGCGAAAGGGCTCGAGTCAACCGCGGTGGTGGGAGTGTTAATCATCTCCATGTGCAACTCTCTTGGTCGCCTCCTGTGGGGTATCATTTCGGACAAGATCGGACGCAAGCTTACGCTGATAATCCTGCTTGCGGGCTCGGGTGTCATGTCTTTGTTTGTCAATGCAGCGAGCGGTTATTGGATTTATGTCGTCATAGCTTTTATCGGCTTTTTCTATGGCGGATTTCTGAGCACTTTCCCCGCCATTACCGCAGACTTGTTTGGACCCCGCCATATGGCGACAAATTACGGCATGGTGCTGCTTGGATTCGGGCTGGGGGCGGTCGTCTCCTCTTATGTGGCTGGTTACTATAAAAACATAGCCGCCGCAGACATATCCTTGATGTTTCCCGCGTTTGTCATTGCAGCGATCTGTGCAGGCGTAGGACTGCTGCTTGTTTTGCCTTTGAAAGTAAAAAGGTGAGTTTCTTCTGGGCGTCACAACAAAGCTGACCATAGAGTGGCGCAACCCAATCATTAATTAAACCAATCTAGAGCAAAGGCTCTGTCCAAAAGACAGGGCCTTTGCCCGATGGGCTTCTATTTTTTTGGCTGGCGACCGTCGATGAAGAGCGCCTACCTGGGTGATTTATGATATGATGCATTTGAGATTGTACAACGTAACCTATCCGCTTTAGAGGTGGTGGCTTATGAAGACCAAACGCGTGGTGGTTGCCCCCTATGACAGGCGTTGGGCCGTGGAATATGAACGCATCCGCCAGGAGTTGACACTGGCGCTGGGAGAAACGGCAATCGGCATTGAACATGTGGGGAGCACATCTGTGGAGGGACTATGGGCAAAGCCGATCATCGATATCGATGTGATCATCGCCGACGGCAGCGTCTTCCCCGATGTCGCTGGCCGGTTGGCCGCCATCGGGTATCAGCATGAGGGCAATCTTGGCATCGAAGGCCGGGAGGCTTTCCGCTACGATGAGAAACCCCACCTTATGGCCCACCATTTATACGTCTGTACACAGGACTCCCCGGAGTTGAAGAGGCACATTGGATTTCGGGATTATCTGAGGGCCAACCCGGAAGACGCGGCGGCTTACAGCCAGGTGAAACAGCAGGGCGCCCAGCTGTTCCCCGATGATATAGACCGCTATATAGCATACAAGAGCGCATGCATTGAGGGCATCTATCAAAAATGCGGGCTCCTGCATGACGCATAGTCACGAACCGTTTCAAATCTGTTCTGATTAAAGTTCGTCCAGGGACAGCCTGCCGCCGGCGGCGCGCAGCCGGCGCTGCAGGCCCGCCACATCCATTGCCGGGAAATCATCGCTGATGGCCGCGGCGATGCCGGCAGCCTCGCCGGTGACGGCGCACGCCGGTATCACGCGGGTGATATCCCACATGTCGTCCGTGACCGATATGCACCGCCCGGCGCAGATCAGGTTGCGGATTTTGGCTCCATACAGCGTGCCAAAGGGCAGCTCGTAGACCGGTCCGGGCTTGCGCCAATCGCCGATCATGCCGATGCTGTCGGGGAAATGCCGGAAGCATTGCTCATCATCCACCGTGCGCACGCCGGCCACCCGCCGCGTCATTCGCACCTGGGGGATCGTGGCCAGCGTGGCCAGCGCCCGGTTCTCTTCCTTACCGCCCTTTAAGAAATCCTTGAGCGACGCTGCGTGGGAGGCGACCATCATGTCCGTAAGCTCCTGGGCATCCAGGCCGCCATAGCGCACCGGCGTCAGGGATTCCTTGGGCTGGCCGGTCTTATATTTGTCGGGTGTGTCGGAGAATCCCAGCATCTTCATGCGGTAGCCGCCGCTCTCGCAGACGTAATACCACGCGGCCAGCACATTGCCCTGGGCAAACCGCACCGTGTCCTCCCCGGCCAGCGCGCATACGTCGGCGTCGCCGCTGGCATCCACAAAGGCGCGGGCCACCACGGCGCTGCGACCGGACTTGTTCTCCAGCAGCAGCGCGGACAAGCGCCCGCCTTCCCCGTGGGCTGCGCACACGGCGGTGCCGTACAGCAGCTGCACGCCGTGCTCCAGCAGCAGCTGCTCGGCCAGTATCGCGAACACCTGGGGGTTGTACTGCACGAGGAAGCGCGTGCCCTCCCGCTCCTCCCGGGAGCCGCCCTGCAGCCACGGCTTGGGATAGCTGCCCTCATGGCCATGGCGGATGGACAAGCGCAGCAGCTCTTCGGCGATGCCGAAGCTGACCTGCGTGCCCCGGCCATCGCACAGGGGCAGATAGATGGCGATGAGCCCCAGCGTGGCCAGGCCGCCCAGCGCGTATTGGCGCTCCGCCAGCAGCACGCGGGCACCGGCCCTGGCGGCAGCCAGCGCCGCCGCTATGCCCGCGATGCCGCCCCCCACGACCGCCACATCGTACTCGCCGATGACGGGCGTGGTTCTGGACGGTTCCAAGATCGTTTTCATGGGGTCACCCCACCGGCTTGGGCATCCGCCGCCTGCATGTGCCACCGCAGGAACTCCAGCTTGCAGCGCAGGTGCGCCGCATGACCGCCCTCGTGGCCGTTGAACGGATAAAGCTTGATGTCTTTAGGGCTTTGTATCCGGTTGTAGGAGGCGAAATAGCACTTGGCCGGGCACACATTGTCCATGAGCCCCACTGAGGCCAGCACCGGGCAGCGGATGCGCTCGGCCATATTCATCGTATCAAAATAGCTTAATGTTTCATAAACGCGCGCAATGCGGTCCGGGTATTTCTTCAGGTATTCGGTGATCTGGGCGAAGGAGCCATGAGCACCCTCTACGCGCCTTTCCAGGTTGCTGTTGCTGGGCACATCCAGCATGGCCAGCCACGGCCTTTGGTCCAGCGAGCACACTGCCATACCCAGGGCGCCGCCCTGGCTGCCGCCGTGGATGATGATCCTGTCGGCGTGGACCTCCGGGCATGCCAGAGCGAAGTCGATGGCCTTGAGGCAATCCATGTACACGGCGCGGTAGTAGTATTCGTTCTTATCCAGCAGGCCCTTGGACACGACCGATTGGACGCTGCCGCAGGAATAGGCGGCGCTGTTGCCGGTTTCGCCGCTCTGTTCGCGGCAATCCACCGACAGCACCGCGACGCCCTGCATGGCCCACACCATGAAATCCTCGGGCATCCCCCGGTTACCCGTATAGCCGTGGTAGTTGATCAGGCACGGATAGCTGCTCTTGCCAGCGAAGAACGGAACGATGAACCATCCGTGGATCCGGGTACGATCGAAGCCGCAATAGGAGATGTCGTACACGCGGACATAGGGGCTGGGATAGTCCGCCGGCGCCCTTTCGGGCTGCAGCGGCACAGCCTTAGCCTGACGGAGGGTGTCTGCCCAGAAGGCATCGAAATCCTCCCTCTTGGTCTGGGGTGGCAGATATGCGAAGAGTTCCTCCGTCGTGTCTTCGATAAAGCCCATGCGCAACCTCCTTGACATCCTGTGGCGGCAACGGCCAGACCACTGCCGCCCATCCCTATTCGACGCCGGAAGCCATGAACCTTCCCCCCGCCGAGGCAAGCATGCGCCGTACGCTTTCTTTTTCTATACCCAGGACGCCGGCGATGCGCTGGGCGGACATGCCGTGCCGGGCAAAAAGCAGCGCCGTGAACCGCTCTTCAAAGTTCAAACCGGCAAGAAAGGCTACCGCCGGATCGGATTGCGGGTTTTCACAGGAGACCCCGCGGGAACAACCCGAGGCTCCCCGCCATTCGTAGAGAAACCTGATGCCGCAAAGCAGCAGCTTTTCCGGATCCATACCGCCCTGCGCCGGAAACAGGACGCGCAGACCAGCAAGCAGCGAATCCTGCGCCGGGCCGCTGCCCCCATAGGCATAGCACGCCAGCGTGTACAGCCGCTGCCATACCCGCTGATACTCCTGTTCTTCGGTTGTTGGGTTCCCGGTTGTCATGGGTTGCGCGTCCTTCTATTGGAGGATATACAATTCCACCGATCCATCGCTGTGCGCCGCAGAATTGACGGTAAAACCGAGAAAATTATTCATAGCGAAGAGCTTTGGGGGAATATCCACGCTTTGCGCCACCACCGTCTTTGTTCCGTCGCGCAAGCTGACACCGATGATTTGACTGGTACCATGCCGATAAAACAGATGATCTCCCAAGATAAGGGGCATGTCATTGGTTGTGCTTTTGTCTCCGGAGGGGATATCGTATACCAGCGCATTGCTTCGCATGGAATACACCAGTACACGGTCTGCCTTGGTGATCACGTAATACTCCCCATTGGCCGTGAACTCCATCATGTCATCGCCGGTATACAGAACATCGAGATATCCGTCTTCATAGGAATGGGATACAAGCTTCATGCTCCTGACCCCATTGCGAAAGCTGCTGGTCTGAACCAACAACCCTTGGGGTGTCGGGAATTGGGCAATGAAATAATCTCCCGCCCGATTGTCCGCCCCACCGGCCTCATCCAGCACGCCGGTGACCAGCCCTTTCTCCTCTTTTCCATAGGCTTTTACATAGGCATTGCAGTAAACTCTCCCGTTTACAACCGTCTTTTCGATCCAAGTAAGCACCGTGCCGTAGGCGCTGAGAATGGGGGGCTGCAGTTCTCCGTTGCAATACCCGGTTCGCACCACGACAGGTTTCTTGTCCCGCCGATCCATCGATACAATCTTCCAGGGAAGATTTTCGGTCATTTCAGGGTTGTACTCCACCCAGTAGAAGACATCCTTTATGCACAGCGGCGTCCCGATCACTGTGCCGACATCGGATTGATAGACCGAACTGTATTGTTTGGTTTCCATATCATACTCGACGATGGAGCAATACTTTGCCTCTCCTCGGGTAAAAAGAAGGCTCTTCCCGTCGTAATGGCATGGCGCGATAAAGGCCGCGGCATTCGGATTCGGCAGCGATACTTTTGTCAGGGTATAGCCCCGCTGGCCTGCGGCCATCGCAAGGGCGGCCGTGGGGGCAGACGTGAACCCAATTTCTGCGGGCGGCTTTGTATACGCGGTATAATACATGATGGCCATCACAAGAACCCACGAGGAGAGCAACGCTGCGCCGACGGCGTTTTCCTTTAGCTTTTGCAGGAACATAGAAACCTCTCTTCAGGATAATGGGAGCATGCTCCCATTGTGTATACATCCTGCAAGAAGGCAAAATCTTACATCAGAAAATAAAAAGAAAAAAAGAAGCCGCTCCCTGCCGGAAGGCCAAGCCCGCCGCGGTCAGAGAACGGCTGTCGGTCTTTTGATCCCCTAGGATACCCACTTCTCAGAACTGTACGAATAGAAACTGGTGACGTATCCCCCGGTAATCGACATGTGACGGGACATGGTGCGGTAATACTTGCCGCCGGTGACCGTAACCGTTTTGGATTGAGAAACGGACATGGCATTGTCGGCGGATTTCAATCCCGAAGAGATCGTGACCCAGGAGCCGTTTTGCAGCTCCTGCAGATAAATGTAGACGGAAATGTTGTCCTCCACGACCGCCGAGCGGGAGATCCCAGCGAAGGTGACCAGGCGGCCCGACGCCGAAATTGTGCTGGTCCCTTGGTTCACGTTGAGTGGTTCCACGTCTGCGGCCAACGCCGTTGTCGGGAAAAGGCTGAGCAGAATGGTCAACGTGACCAGCAGCGCAAAAATCTTGGACGTTTTTTTCATGGTGGCCTCCCCTTCTTTTGGGCTTGCTTTACATCTAACAAGCCTATTTGCTGGCTTGCGCCAGGTTGTCGATCGCGCTCCGCAGTTCCTCCCATTTCATCGTCGTGGACGTAACGTAAAGCTCTGTGTTGCCCCAATGGGCCAGCCCTACCGCATACCCCTCCCGTGTATAGCCGCAATACATCGTCTCTCCGTTGAAAAGCGTGATGGCAAATGGCCTTTCACCGGCGACATCCAGGCTGGCGCCCCATCCGTCCGCACCGCGGAAGATCGTTTGCTCTATCATGAAACGCTTATCATCCGGGGTGCGATAGCCAGTCAGGATGGAATTGAAGGCCTCCGTGCTGTCGACCGTTATGTTTTCTATGGAAACACTGCCGTTTCCTGCAAACAGCAGAGGAGAACCCACATACCCGATGGCATCCTGGATGTTGCCAAAGGACGCGGGCTCTACCTGCCGGAAGGGATAGATTTGCGTTGCCGCGGGGATGTCCCCGGAATTCAAGTACAAAATGCCGCCGACAACCTGCGCGACAGTATGATACGCACGCACGGCCAGAGCACGGCCAGGGGGCGTGACGGCGAAGAAAAGCATCACCGCGGCGGCTGTGCAAGCAAGGGATGCCCGCAGCCTTCTGCGCCGATGCGCATTGCGGACCGCTTGCTGCCCAAGAATGCGCGCCCGGTCACTGCAACGGCCCAAGCTTTCCACCGGGCAGGAACCGTCGGCGGCTTCCCCCTTGGACTCCCCGGTGTTTTGCAGAGCCGTCCTCAGGTCAGGGTTTTCCTGGAAGTATCGACTCAGTTTTTGTTCGGATTCGCCATCTATTCTCATGGAATCGCTCCTATTCCTATGTATCCCGCCAAAAGATGAAACCTTACACTGTCATTCCATGTTTTTTTCATGTTTTATGATCAGATGAAGGAGCTTCCTGAGGATTCTCGTATGCCTTGTCATGAGCGCCGACGGGCTCTTGCCCATGATCCTCGCGATTTCGTCGTAGGGCAGCTCCTGATAATGGCGCAGCTCGATCAGGCGTTTGTCCACCACGGATAACTCCTCCAGATACATCCGCAGGATCTCTTTGCGTTCGCTGAGGATCAGCTCATCCACGAGGGATTCCACACCCCCGCTCCTGTCGCAGAGCTGCAGCATGCCGGTGGCTCTGCTTTTTTTCGAGTACCACTTCAGCACCTTCTTCGCGGCGACCCCATAGACCCACCGTTTGAAATCCAAGGGTTCTTTGCCTCTGAAATGGCGGATTTTGCCATACGCCAAATATGCAATGTCCTGGAGAATATCCTCGGCATCCTGCCGGTTGGTTTTCCGAATCAGGTGATGCAGCAACTCACCGCAGACAGGATCCCAATATTCATTGAACTGCTCGACATCCGACTTCATATTGGCCCTCCACGATATATTTTAGCCAATATCCGGAGAAACTCAATGCGAAGGGTTGGAATACGATAAAATCATACTGAACTATCAGCGGTCACAGATGATATAGACATTGTTATTTCATTACTTTATACTATAGCCATATCAGAAGATGCCGAGGCGCATATGTTGACTTCTTCGTTATACACGGATTCGTTGACCGGTTTCCACAATCTCTTTGCCTTGATCATGGCGGATATCCACGCCATCTGCGAGCAAAACGGCGCTGTTCTATATATGGACATCAAGAACCTGATGCACGTCAACACGCGGTACGGACACGAAATGGGCGATCTGTACATCGCGGCGTGCGCCAGAAGCATTAAAAGCGCGGTTGCCGGCAGAGGGCAGGACCGCAACCACGTCCATGCCTACCGGATCAGCGGCGACGACTTCATTGTCATTTTCCCGGGCCAAAGCCTTCAGGGCATCTCCCACATCCCCGAGAGCATCGACAGGGACATGAAGGCCTTTGCCATGGAACGCAGCTGGGACTTCTCCGCCGGCATCCACTTCGTATCCTGGGAATATGCGCAGGCGCCGGCGTCCCCTTCGGCGCTGGTGCGCACATGCTATCTGCGCATGCAGGAGGAATTCTCTCAAGCTCCCCTGCCCTTGTGGGTGGACCACCTGATCAACCAGATGTACGGACACATAGAGGAGACGCTGACGCTACTGGAAAAGGCATCGCAGGAGGCCCTGATCGACAGCGTTTCCCAGCTGCCCAATAACCGGGCCGCCCGGCAATGCCTGCTGCAGGTGAAGCGGGAATACGACATGAGCATAAAGCCGTTCAGCGTTCTTTTCATCGACGGAGACAACCTGCGCCGCTTCAACGACATCAGTTATGAGCACGGCAACGAGATGATAAGAGAGCTCGGCAAGCTGATCAAGTCCTCGATCCGGGAAAGCGACTCCCTTTTCCGCTGGCTTTCTGGCGACGAATTTCTGGTGATCCTCCCCAATACGGCAAAAAAGGCAGCCTATAAGCTGGCCGAACGCATCCGCACCACCGTGTCTTCCGTGACCATCGCGTGGGATTTCCCGGTGACGGTGTCCATCGGCGTGGCCTGCTACCCCGCGGACGGCGCCACGGTGGAAGAAGTGCTGAGCGTGGCGGAGAAGGGGAACTCCTCGGCGAAGAAGGACGGGAAGAATACGGTGAGGTGAAGGTCTTTTCCTTCTTCACCGGTTGGCTGAAGTCTGCTGCAAGGGCAGAGCCCATGACCAACAAAAGGTCTCTATATAGCGTCTCCACTTCCCTATGTCACTTCCTCCCCTCCCCCGCTGTTTATAGCGGGGAATCCGGGGTTTACACACATTTTTTTAGACGCCCGTGGGTATGCATGCTATAACGATAATTGTTAAAATCAACCTGGAAACAGGTGACGGGGAAAAGAGGCGCAATGGGCTTTAACAAGGGTACGCTGCCAAAACTGATCGCATGCAACGCCGCGCTGCTGGCTGTCAATGTGGTCGTGTTTTCCAACCTGTTTTTCAAGGTGCGCCTGCTGGGCGGGAGCGCTCTGGAGGCCGCAACGGGCTGGACCGTGCTCATCATGAGCGTCGTTGTTTTCTTCTACGGCAACCTGCGCATCCTGAACGCGCCGGTCAAGCGGCCGGACCCCAAGGACACCGTGGACAAGATAACGGGGCTGGAATCCTGCGGGGAGGCGCTGGAGCGCATGGGGCGCGCCGGTACCTTCGCCGCCAAGATCGAGGAGATGCAGGCCCAGGTGGAGCAGATGGGCAAAAAGCAGGAGCTCATCCGGGACATCCTGCTGCAGAAGTTCTCCGATACCGAGATGAGCTATCAGAAGTTCCAGACCACGGTGAACAGCGCCGAGGGCGTGCTGTGCCTGAACGTGCGCAGCGTACTCAACCGCATCTATGCCTTCGACGAGGAGGAATACACCGCCCTGGCCCGGGGCAAATCCCGCCTGAAGCCCGCCATCGCCGCCCAGAAGATGGACATCTACAAGCAGTACATCGACTTTGTGGACCAGGCCGTGGAGGACAATGACGAGATTCTGCTGCGGCTGGACCGGCTGCTGCTGGAGATCTCCAAATTCAACAGCATCGACGTGGGCGAGCTGGAGCAGATGCCGGCCATGAAGGAGCTGGACAGCCTGATCGCCGACACCAAATGGTACCGATAGTGGGTCTGCTGGATAACAGCAAACCTGAATGAGGAAAGGAAGCCGCCATGGACAAGAAAACGAGGTCTTTTCTGCTGATCGCCGCGCTGGCGCTGGTCGTGTTCGGCGGCGCGTTTGCCATCATCAGCCTTACGCAGAACGTGGGCAAAAACCGCAACCAGATCACCCAGGAGCAGGCCGTGGAGGCCATGGGCCGCCTGCACCGGGGCGTGCAGGTGAGCACGCTGCCCCCCATCAAGGAGCCCGTGGACCTGGCCCCGGCGGATATGAAGGACACGCTGCCGGACATTTCCAAATACCCTGAGCAGGTGACCGCGAACACGGCGGACTATGTAGAGATCTTCTCCTCCACGGAAAAGGCCGGCACGGGCAAGGACGGCTGGCTGGTGGACATGGCCAACCGCTTCAACAGCTCCGGCGCAACCGTGGGCGGCAAGGCGGTATCGGTGTCCATCCGCGGCATCGCCTCGGGCCTGGGGTGCGACTACATCTCCTCGGGAAAACATCTGCCCGACGCCTTTTCGCCCTCCAACGAGCTGTGGGGCGACGACCTGAAGGCCAAGGGCGTGCCGGTGACGCTGGTGGAACAACGGCTTACGGGCAACGTGGCCGGCATCGCGCTCTCCAAGGCCAAACAGGCCGAGATCATCGCCAAGTACGGCTCGGTCAGCGTAAAGAGTGTGGCCCAAGCCACCGCCGCCGGGGAGCTGACCATGGGCTACACAAACCCCTTCGCCAGCTCCACCGGCGCCAACTTCCTGATGTCGCTGCTGTACACCTATGACGCCGCCAACCCCCTGGGCGAGGCTGCCGCCGCCGAATTCATGAAGTTCCAGGCCAACGTTCCCTTCGTGGCATATACAACGCTGCAGATGAAGGATTCGGTGAAGTCCGGCGTGCTGGACGGCTTCGTGTTTGAGGCCCAGCAGTTCGCCAACTCTTCGGATCTGGTGGGCAACTACGTGTTCACGCCCTACGGCGTGCGCCACGACAGCCCGGTGTATGAGATCGGCGAGCTCACGGCCCAGAAGAAGGAGATCCTCCGGAAGTTCATCGACTTCTGCAAGACTGCAGACGCCCAGAAGGCGGCCACCGACTGCGGCTTCAACCGCCATGACGATTACAAAATGGAACTGACCCAGGTGAACGGCACCCAGCTGGCCCAATCGCAGAAGCTGTGGAAGGAAAAGAAGGACAGCAACCGCGACATCATCGCCGTGTTTGTGGCCGACACCTCCGGCAGCATGGACGGCGAGCCCATGAACAACCTGAAAAAATCGCTGCTGAGCGGCGCCAACTACATCGGCCAGGATGCCTCTGTGGGCCTTGTGACCTTCTCCGACGACGTGAAGATCGCGCTGCCCATCGGCAAGTTCGACATCAACCAGCGGTCGCTGTTCACAGGCGCTGTGAAGAACATGAGCGCCGGCGGCGGCACGGCGATGTACGACGCCATCGTCGTGGCGGAGAAGATGCTGCAGGACGCCAAGGCGGACAACCCCAACGCCAAGCTCATGCTCTTTGTGCTCAGCGATGGCGAAGCCAACGCCGGGTACACGCTGCGGGACACCCAGAAGATGATTGAGGGGCTCAAGGTGCCCATCTACACGATCGGATACAACGCCAACCTCGAGGCTCTGGCCGCCATCTCCCGTATCAACGAGGCCGCCAGCATCAATGCCGACACCGACGATGTCGTGTATAAGATCGTGAGTTTGTTTAACGCGGAGATGTAGGGAGGAACTCATCAGCCTGCCGGGCAACCGCCGATGGAGCCCTCTCTCCAGCCCTCCCCCGTAGATGGAGGAGGACAAGGATGATCAAATTGCGCAGCGCCTGTAGGCGCACGGCTTTGCTTAAAGGTGTGGCGAAGCCACACCCACGCAAAGCCTTGCTCGCATCATGACAATGCGGCGAGGGCTGGCCGGAACCCTTGCTCTACCATTCAGGATGGGGTCCGAAGGTTTCCAAAGGGCGATCGGAAAGCCCTTTGGTCGCACCCACGGGTGCGTAATCTTATCAATAAAAGACCTGGACAGGAGGACATAAATATGGATTTTTCGATGCAAGTGGCAAGCCCTGAGGAAATCAAGAAAGAAGTGGCGCTGGAACTGGCCACCTCCCCCGCTGTGAGGAGCGAGCTGCAGGAGCAGGCTCAAAAGAACGCTCAGGCGCTCATGGAGCTGGATCTGGATTCCCTGGCGGGCAAGAAGAATGTCGTGGGCAGCATCGAGGCCTTCGGCCAGGAGTCCATGCGGCAGTCCTCCCAGAAGAACGGGCTGCTGGCCGTGACGGTGGGCAAGCTCTCCCAGGCCGGCGGCGACGGCGGCCAGGTCTCCAAGAGCCTGCTGGACCTGCACCGGGAGATCAAGGACCTGGACCCCAGCCTTGTGGACTTCGCCAAGACCGGCGTGCTGGGCGCGCTCTTTAACCCCATCCGCGCCTACTTCCAGAAATACGAGAAGGCAGAGAACGTCATCGCCGACATCGTGGTTTCGCTGGACAAGGGCCGCGCCGTGCTGGTGAACGACAACACGACGCTGGAGCTGGAAGAGGCCGCGCTGCGGGAGCTCTCCAAGCGCATCAACAAGGAGATCGAGCTGGGGGCACTGATGGACGGCTGCATCAGCGAGCAGCTGGAGAAGGCCCAGGCCGCCGGCGCGGACCCGGAGAAGATCAAGTTCATACAGGAGGAAATCCTCTTCCCGCTGCGCCAAAGGGTCATGGATATGCAGCAGATGATCGTCGTGAACCATCAGGGCGTGATCGCCATGGAGATCATCCGCCGCAACAACAAGGAGCTGATCCGCGGCGTGGACCGGGCCAAGAGCGTGACCATCGCGGCGCTGCGCACAGCGGTGATGGTGGCCAGCGCCCTATACAACCAGCGCATCGTGCTGCGTAAGATACAGGCGCTCAACGAGACGACCAACAACATCATCACCGCCACCTCCAAGATGCTCAAGGAGCAGGGCGCGCAGATACAGACCGAGTCCATGCAGACCGGCGTGTCGGTGGAGACGCTCAAGCAGTCCTACGCGGACCTCATGGATTCTCTGGAGGCCATCAGCACCTACAAGCAGCAGGCACTGCCGGTGATGCGCCAGACCATACAGACCTTCCGCGAGATGGCCCAGGAGGGCGAGGAGCAGATACAGAAGCTGGAACGGGGCAGCGCGGTGAACTAGGGCGCGCGGCCGGAACAGCAGGAGCAAAGGCCCTCGGCGCAGTGCCGGGGGCCTTTAGACCGTCTACAGGGATAATTTCATTATTGATGAAGGAAATTGCCTCGTTATGTCGTATAATGTTTTATAGCTTATCGCGATGCGACAGGAGACAAAAAAAATGAAAAATACCAAACGGCTTATCCCCATAATCCTGCTTTCAGTCCTGCTATGCTCCTTCGTATTTTCTTCAGTGGCTTTTGCCTCTACGGGCGCAAGAACAGACCCATTCTCAGGATATATCAAAAGGTCTCTATCCTTGCAGGAGTATTCATTCACGCCGGCAAGGCAGATCCAATTGCAATTGCTGAGCTTGATTCATGGGAACGAAGCCAACAGCATCGTAGCCGAAGAAAATATGTATAACGCTACTCCAGACAGCGATGAGGAATGGATCCTCATGAAGTATCACCTCAAGTATGTTTCTGGACCGGATGAGCCCCTTTATGCGTATGAAGCTATTAGCAGCATGGATTCGTTTTACACCAGTGGGTCTACTGCCATTAACCCGATTGATACAGCTACATTCTCCAGAGGTCGGTCGGGCCTTGGCGAGTATGAAGTAAACATGTACCCTGGCGGCGAATCGGATGTATGGTATGGAATTCTCGTAAAAAAGACGGTGGGCTATCCGCTGTATAGAGTTGGGACCGGTTATAACGAGGCTAGTTATTCAACGATATACACCTGGTTTGCCACTGACCCCAATTACAAAGAGACACTCAGCTATACCGTAACCTTCAACAGCCAGGGCGGCAGCACCGTGCCCAAGCAGACCGTGCAAAACAGCGGTCTCGTGACCAAGCCCGCGGACCCGACACGCTCGGGCTACCTTTTCAGCGGTTGGTACAAGCAAGCCGCCTGCACCGCGGCGTGGAACTTCGCCACCGACAAGGTGACGGCCAATACGATTCTCTACGCCAAGTGGACGCCGTTTACCGCACCGGCCTCACCAAAAGCTATCGCGATGTCCTATAACAGCGTCAAGGTGACCTGGAGCGCCGTGAGCGGCGCCAGTGGCTACGAGGTGTGGCGCAGCACAGGCTCCGGCTACACGCTGGCGGCCACGGCGTCCGGCACCAGCGCAACAAACACCGGGCTTGCTACAGGCACGACCTATTATTACAAAGTGCGCGCCTATCGCACGGTGAACAGCGTCAAAGTGTACGGAGCGTATTCGTCGGTTGTGTCGGCCAAGCCCACGCTGGCCGCAACGACCGGCCTTAAGGCCACGGCGGCCACTTACAACAGCGTGAAGCTGACCTGGACCGCCACTGCTGGAGCTGGTGGCTATGAAGTGTGGCGCAGCACTTCGTCGGCTTCCGGCTATGCGCTGGCTGCCACGGTGGCCGGCGCCAGCGCAACCAGCTCCGGCCTTGCCACAGGCAAGACCTACTACTACAAGGTGCGCGCCTATCGCACGGTGAACAGCGTCAAGGTGTACGGAGCGTATTCGTCGGTTGTGTCGGCCAAGCCCACGCTGGCCGCAACAACTGGCCTAAAGGCCACGGCGGCCACTTACAACAGCGTGAAGCTAACTTGGACCGCCACTGCTGGAGCTGGTGGCTATGAAGTGTGGCGCAGCACGTCGTCGGCCTCCGGCTATGCGCTGGCTGCTACGGTGGCCGGCGCCAGCGCAACTAACTCCGGCCTTGCCACCGGCACGACATACTTCTACAAGGTGCGTGCCTATCGCATGGTGAATGGAACTAAGGTGTACGGCGCCTATTCGGCGGTGGTGCCGGCCAAGCCTTCGCTTACGTCACCCACGGGCGTAAAGGCGGCCCGGGTGTCGGCGACCAGCATAAAGGTGAGCTGGGCTGCCGTGGCCGGCGCGATGAAATATGAGGTATGGCGCGCGACATCCAGCGGCGGGACGTATTACAAACTGCCGGATACAACGACGCCAAGCTATACGAATACCGGGCTTACTACCGGCAAGATGTACTACTATAAGGTGCGGGCCTACCGCACCGTGAACGGCGTGAAGGTATACGGAAAGTACAGCGCGGTGGTCTACGCAAAGCCCTGAGGGCGACAGCCACGCCCGCATGCTGCGGCCTGCCGGGCGCTATACGGCTCAAGGGCCCTTCACCTTCTGCAGGAACAGCCTTATGTTGGCCTCCTCCTGCGCTTGATCGGCCCCCAGACGGCCCAGGCGGTCGCACAGGCCCAGCAAGGCCACTTCCTCCACGTCAGTGCGCTCCTTCATGCCTTGGACGTCGGCGAAGGGCAGACCTTTGTCCACATACAGGATGTGCATATGATAGCGGATCAGCGCGCAGACCTGCTCGATGAACGCCGCGTCGCCGGTGAACGTGCCCAGGAACTGCCGAGCCATGGGCTCTCCGACCTTGTCATGGTCATAGGACGTGATCCGGCCCTTCCTCATTTGAGTCGTGGGGGGCTTACCGATGTCGTGCAGCAGCGCCGCCCACATGAACACCCTGGCGTCGCGGCTTTGGCCCTTGACCTTGGCCGCCTCGTCCACGACCATCAGCGTGTGGTTCCACACGCTGCCCTCGGGGTGGTGCTGCGGCGGCTGCATGGCTTCCTGCAGGCGATACAGCATATCGAAGGGAGGCAGGCGAAACTCCGGCTTCCCTTTTATGCTGCTCAGAAAGGCTGACGGCGCGGCGTCATGCAGGAGGTGGCGGTCCAACTCCTGATACAACGCGCGTTGGGGTGTGCACTTGAGGATCGGCGGCATGGCATGACTCCGGCGCGAAAGGATGCACCGGTAATATGGGCGCGGCAGAGGTTGGTTATGCTGCCCGGGTGAAATGCAGCAGTCGTGCACTACATCAACTGCGCCACGCAAGGCAAAGGGTATGATCCGAACTCCTCAAGAGCATCCAGATACGCCTGATAATGGGCTGGCGGAAACGGCATGCCCTGGTCCGGCTCGCAGAAATATCCGCCGTTCTGCCCCAATGAAAAAATCGCGTTTCGAACTTCTTCCCGTATCCTGCCGGCGGGGCCTTCCAACAGCGTTTTGGTGCTGATGGCTCCGACCAACGCCATGCGGCCCTGGGTCCTGCTACGGACAGCGGCAAGGTTGTTGGCCGTGGCCTGGATTGGGTTGAACATATCCACGCCAAGACCTATGAACACGTCCAGGATCGGCTCTATGTGCCCGCAGGAATGGAAGTTGATCAGAACATTGTGCTTTTTATAGAAAGTGAACAGCCTTCTATATTCCGGTACAAGAAAATCACGGATGATGGCGGGGCTTAAGATCAGGCTGTGCTGGGTCCCCAGGTCATCGCCCAGATGGGCGATCTCGATGCCCAGCGAAACGTAATGGGCTGCGATGCCCAACTGGAAATCCATAATCCGATGCAGAATCTCCCGGGCGTATTCCGACTCGGTGTGGAAATAGATCATCATCTGTTCCATTCCCACCAGCATATAAGCCTTTTCCCACAGCGTGTCCCGATTGGAGCCACTCAGGAAGACGTCGCCGCCGGGGAAGCCCTTGGCTTTTTCGTAGATCTGCCCGCAGATGCGCTCATCGTTGGGGTCCGGCCATCGGTAGTCTTTCAGACTGCCCACATCAGCAAGGGGATTGCCCTTGGGGAAGCCCATGACGCCCTCATATTCCTTGTGCCATTCGGTCTGCCAGATGTCCTGCCATATGGAACCCACAGGCATATCGTCGCCGCCGCCGTCATACCCCTCATGGTTGCAGCCCAGATAGTTGAGACCATAATCCGGCCACCCGGCGGTAACCCGCTCGGGCTTGCCGAAGCGTATGATCTGCAGGGCGTTTTCGCGGTTGGTCATGGCCGTCTACCTCCCATACCTTTCCAAATCTCCCTCTGTGGCAAAGGGCAAATTCCTCTCCCAGATCACCTGTTCGAAATGCTTCTCTACCAGCGCGTCCACAGCGGAGGGCGCTATGACGGAGCGTCGCAGTTGGGCAAAACGGGCCTGGGCCGCCGGCTGGGACAGGCCGCAGAAGCCCTGCAACTGGTCGGCGGAGACAATTGCACAGGCGCGAAGGAGAGCCGGGTGGGCCAGCAGCATGGCGGCGAAGTAGTCGGCCTCGCGCTCCAGGCGGCGGTATGACTCCTCGGGCAGACCCCCCAGGTCGAAACGGGCGCCGTCGTGATCTTTCAGGTGCCCCAGCACCACATGGCCCATCTCATGGGCAAGCGTCCAGCGCAGACGGCCCGGCACGCGCAGGGCGTTGTCGCCGTCGTCATAGAGCACGAGGTAGCGCCCGGTCTCTCGCTCGTAGAGGGTGCAGGCGTCCCGGCTGGCGAAAACACCCGCGGCCTGCAGGCTGTGCCGGGCCAAATGCTGCTGCTCGTACTGCGAATAGGCCACCACGCGACAGCCACCCATGTGTTCAAAAATGGCCCGCGGCATGACTGGCATGCGGCCGTCGGAATGCTCCACGAGCACCAGGCCCGCGGCGTCGCGGATCTCCCGGTATCGTTTCGCGTCCAACGGGTTAGTTGTCATCTTTGAAGTATTCCTCGAAGCTGGCCTTGAGGATCTTCATCATACGGTCCTTCTCCACGGGGGTCATGGCCCGCCGGGCGCGCTCGATCAGGCGGATGTCGGCGGCCTCCTGATCGCCATCCCGCAAATCCTGCTGTAGTAAATAATCCACGCTGACGCGGAACAGCGCCGCCAGGGCAATCAGCTTGTCGGTGTCGGGTTCGCTGCGGCCGGCCTCCCACATGGCCACAGCGGACCGGGACACGCCCAGCCTGCCGGCCAGCGCCTCCTGACTCATGTTATCTCTTTTGCGCAACTCTTTGATCCGCTGCATGGCTCTTCCTCCTCGTGCAAAGCCATTATAACGTCAATTTCCTTGACATGCAACCGTTTAAAAGAAAAATATAGTCAACATTATTGACATCAAGCGCCGCCGGCTGTATGCTTATGTCAAGATTTTTGACGTTGGGGCGCAATATGAGATTCAAAACCGCAAGAATGTCATCATCCTTGACACAAGACATGGCAGCCATGGCGCTGGGCGTGGGGCGCTCTACGGTGGCCATGTGGGAGGCAGGGCGCGCCGTGCCCCGCGCCGACAAGCTGCTGGCCATGGCCCGGCTGTATCGCTGCACGGTGGATGAACTACTAAAGCAGGATTTGCGGGATCGCGGCTATGCCGCGATAAGAGCAAATCCGGTCGTTTCCAAAGGTGTTACCCCGGACTGCGACAGTGTCGGCCTTGGACGACACGATAGCAGTCCGAGCGCTGCGCAAAGCGCAGCGAAGGGAAACGAGCCTCGCTGCGGAGCAGTGTTACCCCCGGCTTGCGACAACGTCGGCTCTGCCCAAGATGCAGGTGCGAGCAGTGCCCGAAGGGCACGACCAGCCGATGTGAGCGCAAGCCGAGAGCTGCGCTCGCGCAGCGGAGGGGCGATAGATGTCAACCCAAACCAAGTGACAACGGCTTCGCCGGTCGCCGCCTCAAGCGGCGATAAGCCTCAGTTTCACCCGGAGAGCAAGCGGCCATGAGCAACGGATGCTGCAAGGACTGCGCCGCCCGCGCCTTGGGCTGCCGCGCGGAATGCCGACTATGGGCAGAACATGAACTTCGCAAAGCCGCCAGATATGAGGCCAACGCCCGGCGCTGCGCTCAGAACGCCGACATCAGCGAGAGCATACTGCGGCACCGACGCGCAAGAGGCACCCGCGGCAGGATGAAAGCGGCAAGATGACCGGACGCACCGAAACGGCAGGCTGCCCCACAAGAACACAGAAGATCACGGAGGAACAGCATGAACACTCGAAGGACAAGAGAAGAAGCGGAGCGCCTGTTCCACGATAACCAGGGGCTTGTGGGCTTTTTCTTCCAGAAATACCGGGGTCTTGCGGCCTTTGCCGACTACACCAGCGACGACGTGATGCAGGAGATCCGCCTTTCACTGTGGCGCGCGGCGCTGGACTTTGACCGGGAGAAGGGCGCGGCTTTTTCCACCTTCGCCGGGCGCGTGATACTGAACGGGTTGCGGGCCCTCCGCCGTGGCCGCCGCTGCGCCTGGGGCAGGGCCGGCTGCCTTATACCGCTGGACGCGCTGGTTTCGCCCGAGGGCGAGACGCTGCTGGTGGAACTGCTGGAAGCCACCGAGGATGTGGAGGCCCGCTGCTGCACGGCGGTGGATTTCTCCGCCCACCGCAGGCAGCTGCCTCCCCAGATGCAAAGGGCGGTGGATCTGCGGCTGATGGGATGCGCGCAGACTGAGATCGCCCAGCGGATCGGGTGCAGCCAGGCGCAGGTGTCACGGTATTTGAAGAAGGCTGGTGCCTTTGCGGTGGAGTAGGGCAAGGCGACCCCTCTCCCCCGACCCCTCCCCCATTGGGGGAGGGGAATATAGGTTAAGCCGGTCAGCGACGAATACTGGGCTGCTGCAATATCCACACATTGAGATGCCCATATATAAGATGGGTCCGAAGGGTTCCAAAGGGCGACCGGAGACCTTTGGTCGCGCCCGGCGGGCACTGCCCAGGCTTGCGACAACGTCGGCTTTAGCCGATGTGAAAGCAAGCCGATAGTTATCGCAGGCTTTGCGGCATAGCGGCTATGCCGCTATAAGAGCAAAGCCGGTCATCGCCTGCGGCGATGAGCATCTGCGCAAGGCGCAACGTAGGGCGCGAAATCCTCAGGCAATGCCGCAAGTACAAAGGAGGCCCCATGACCTACCACGAACAAGCCCTCTTCCAGGACACATTGAATGCCCATGGTCAGGTGCTTCTGCCCAAGGGGCTGCGGCGCCTGCTGGAGCTGCACCCCGGAGACCGCGTGCAGATCACCGCAGACAGCGCCTCGCAGACCATCAATATCCAAAAAATTGAGAACGGCAAAGGCCGCGCCGGATGAACGCGGCGTGCCGCAGTCAAGGAGTGCTTAGGGTGTCAGCAGCGGCTCAACGGCTACCGATAGAACCGCCAGGCCGATCATGACCCAGCCTGTGATGGCCGCAACCTTGGGGGGCATGACCGGTATGAGGGAACCATTACTCTTGTACTGGGCCATGCTGCGGGCAGTGACGATCAATGTGACGCCGAGAATGGCCAGGCCCGCGCCGCCAAGGATCAAAATCTTAGAAAGAAGCATGGGAGCACCTCCGCTGCCAAGAGCATAAAGGCTGGGCACGGGGGATGTCAACGGAGGCGGCGAAGTTGGCGTGAACCAACACAAAGGAGAGAATCGGTATGACTGACCGCAACATCCTGTCCGACCTGAAAGACATTCGCAGCCGCCGCCAGGAAATCGAGCTGCTGCGCAATCGCCTGGCCCACCTGCAGGCCGCGGCCAGCGGCAGCCGCGCTCCTTTGCGCCACGGCAGCGCAGGCACCGCCGAACACGACCACGTGGGCGCTCTCGTGGCCCAGATAGAGGAAGTGCAGGACCGGCTGCTGGCACGCATCGTGGCCGCGGAGTGCTGCATACTGGACCTGGAGGAGCTGGTGGACCGGCTGCCCGGCCCCCAGCGCCAGGTGATCCGGTTGAGGCACTTCGAGGGGTACAGCTGGAAGGAGGTCGCGAAGGTGACGCACTACAGCGAGAGGCGGTGTTTGCAGGTGCAGGAGGAGGCCCTGCAGGCATTGCGGGAAGCGTCGGCGCAGCCGATGAGAGAAGCAATGCCGGTCGCCGCTGAAAGCGGCGAGCATCGCCACGGAGTGGCGAAAGATGTTGTGTAGACCCTTGTGGCGGCATTGATGGACAAAAGAGGAGCATACCCGGTCAATCTAGAAACTTCACCAGACTCGACTGCCGGCTAGAGCGCCACAGGGAGGGTTTCTCTAAATACTTTATAAAGCTTATTTCCAGCTGGACGCGTCGGATCAAGTCACTGATCTGCTCCTGCGTCATATCCTTGGACTTTACGATGACAAGTAGCTTGGCATCATATGCCTCATTGGCACGCATAACCAAGGTATCCTCGCAAAAGGAAGTCGTATCGAACCACAGGCCCTTGACCCTTCCGGACAGCTTGGCACGCAGATCGTAGATATCGCTGCCCGTCTTGTTCTCGATGTGAAGAGACACAAAATACTCTGTAAAGCTTGCCGGATTTTCTAACAAATCCTTGATATCCGAATCGGTCATATGCCAGTCGTTTTTATATGTCCATAACCAATCGGTTAGGCCGTCCTGACAAGTAGACCATTTTTCAAAAGAAACCAGCGCTCCCTCAAGATGATGTGCGGGCTTCGGCACAATCCAGACCAGCATAAACAACCCTCCCGCAAGGAGGACGGCTATGGCCACCAGTATGACTGCCCGACGCTTCATAACTTCCTCCGCAAGAGGCTATATGTTGGCTGTAGTAATTTGTTTATTACATTGTAGCATGATTTATGAACTGAAGCCATCGCCTAGCCATACCGAACCACAGCCAAAAAAGAGCGCCCCAACCGGAGCGCTCTTTCCCTATTCCTGCCTATTGAAAAACCTTCCCAGCTACTTCCCACCGGCCCCGAACAAAGCCAGAAATCTGTCCCAGACCCCTTCCTTCTCCGGCTCCACAGCCTGCTGCTTTTCCTCCTCCTCTGGTTCCTCGATCCCCTCGCACCTAAGCACGAACTGCACCAGACTCACGTTCTGATTGCGGGGCGACGTGAAAGACACGGGGACGAAATCTGAGCCGGTGTACTCGTCCAGCAGACGGTCGATCTCGGTTTGCATGTCTTGGGGCATGCCGGCGGTCTCGTTGCACAGCTGAGCAGCGCCATCGGAGAACTTCCCTGCGCCGGCGGACAGATCACCAACGCCATTGGCGAAGGACGCCACGCCGGAATGGAAACCGGCGTATCCCGAGGCCAGCTTGCCCAGGCCGCCCGTATACTTTACCAAGCCATCATGGAACTGGGAATAGTTCTCGGAAAGCTCCGTAAGGCCCGCGGATAGCTGCTGCAGCTGCTCGGTCAGGTCTGAGCCAGACAGGGCTTCCTCCAGCTGCGCAGCCGTCTGATCCAGCGTGCCGGCGATGATATTCAGGGAGCCGGAAACGGTTCCCAGGGATGGGCCCACGGCGTCGAAGGCGCCCTTGACCTGATCGTAGGTTCCCTTAGCCGTCTGGGCCGCTTGATAGGAGGCCACCAGCGCGTCCAGCACGGCGTGCTGAGCGGGATCGGTTTTGGCGTACAGCGCCTGGATTTGCGCGGAAGACACCGACGGCGCGGGGATGCCGGCCATGGCGGATTGGAGCGCCTGGTTGGCGGCGGCGAAGCCATCCTTCAGCCCGGCCAGGCCCCCGGAGGCGTCCTTGAGGCCCTGGGCCAGCTGCTTAAGGCCCGCAGGCAGCTGGGCCAGATCGCCCAGGCCGGCGCCGCCGGACAGGCCTTCGCCCAGGGATGCGGCGATTTGCGCAAGGGCGTCGCGAATCCGGGCGGACCCCTGGGTCAGCGTGCCGGATCCGCCGTTCAGCTTGTTGAGGCCATTCTTAAAATCCGAGGAGCCACCCAGCAGGGCGTCGGCACCGGTCTTCAGCTTCGCCGCGCCGTCGGCCAACTCCCCCGCCCCGTCGTTGAAATCGGCGATGGCATCGGCAAGCTTGCCCAGATCGCCGGCCATGGCGCCGGTGTCCGGCAGTTCCACGTTCATGGAGAAGGGCATGGCGGTGATCTGGATGCCCTCCATGGCGAAATCTTGCACAGCGGCGGTCACAGCGAAGTCGGCGTCCTTACCCGGCAGCACCGTCTGGTTGATGACCAGATTTTTACCTGCACTGGCGATGGTGGCCCCCGGGGAACGCACATCGGCGCAGCGGTCGCGATCCAGCGTCACGGAGATCTGCAGCACGTAATTGCCATGGAACACGGGGTTGGCCTTGGGGTTGGCGGCGGTGGCCACGCGAATCTCCAGCTTTCCGCCCTTGCCCGAAAGCTGCTGCGGCGGCGTGGGCACGCCGTCCAGCGTGTAGGCGATGTGAAAGGACCACGGCAGCTCTGCCGCCGCCATGTTGCCTTGATAATAGAAATCACCGGGCGTGGCCGCGAAAGACACCGCGTCGCCCTGTTGGGACAGGGGCTGCGTGTCGGTCAGGTTGACCAGCGAGGCGAAGCCGCCGTGGTCGGTGATCTGCCCGGCCCCGGTCACCTCGAAGTGATTGACGACGTGGACGCCGCCAACAGCGCCGTCGGCACTCAGGTTGGCGTAAACGACCTCGTCCTTGCTGCGGACCTGGGCGTCGCCCTGGGCGGCGGGGGTATCCGCCGGGTTGGCGCGGGAGACGCCGGCCGGAACCAGCAGCAGCGCGGCGGCCAAGCCCAAGGCGGCGATGACCGAAACGGGTCTTCTCATAAGGAACCTCCTATTTGGGGTTTGTGGAACCGGGCCCGCCACGTGGTTTTGCCGATGGCTCCATCCAGCAAGGACAGCATGGCCGGCAAGAAACCCACGACCATGGCCACGGACAACAGCGTGCCCCGCCCCAGCAGCAGGCCCAGCCCGGAGATCACGGGGTTGGACGACGTGGCGGCCAGTACAAAGCCCGCAGTGGCCAGCGTGGCCGCAGAGACCAGTATGGATTTGAAGGTATCGCCCAGGGCGCGGGCCACGGCCTGACCCTTGGGCAGCGACTGACGGTGGCGGACATAGTGGGTCGTCAATAGGATCGCATAATCCACCGTGGCACCCAGTTGAACGGTGCTCACGACCAGATAGCCAATGAAGTTGATGGGCGCGCCGGCAAAATACGGTATGGACAGGTTGATCCAGATACCGGCCTCGATGGTCAGCAACAGCAGAGCCGGCAGCGTGGCCGACCGGAACGTGACCAGCAGTACGCCAAAGATGGCGATGGCGGCGATCATGTTGACGCGGACGTTATCCACCTGCACAAGCTTTTTCATGTCGTAGAGGTTGGCGCTCTGGCCCACGGACCAAACGGCGTCTCCATAAAACTCCCGGGCCTTGCTCTGGATGCGTTCAACGGCAGCGAAGGCTGCGTCGCCCTCCTCCGGCGTATCGGTGTACACGAGGATGCGGGCGTAATTTTGGGAATAAAATTGCCCGGTGACATCCTCACCCAAAAATTCCGGCGGGATGGCAGCGCCCACGCTGGCGGCATAGGACACGACGCCCGTAACAGGGTCCAAACCCTTCAGCTGTGCGCACAGCGCCTGCTCCTGTGCCACATCGCCCCGGGGCGCCAGCAGCGCCAGCACGGTGGATTGGCCAAACTCCTGGTGGATGGCCAGTTTGTCGCGGCCAGTGCGGCTGGTGGGGTCGGCGCTGCCGTTGCCGTAGGTGAAAGCGGTGCGGCCCTGGCCCAGGAAAGCCGGCACGACCAGCACAGCCACAAGGACCACCATGGGGATCGCGATTTTGGAAACGCCCCGGTGAACGTTGCGAAAGCCGGGCATCCACTGCCGGTGCTGCGTCTTGTCGATGAGCTTATAGAGGCCCAGCGTAAGCGCCGGCAGGAACACCATGACTGATACAAAGCTCAGCACAATGCCCTTGGCCAGGTTGAGGCCCAGATCCGCTCCGATCTGAAAGTTCATGAATATCAACGCCAGGAAGCCGAACAGCGTGGTGGCGGCGCTGGCGGCCACGGTGGACATGGACTCCCGCACGGCGTGGGCCATGGCCTCGCCCACGTCGGCGTATTTCTTGCGGTTGTCGGCAAAGCTGTGCAGCAGGAAAATCGCATAATCCAGAGAGCAGGCCAGCTGCAGGATGGGGCTGACTGAGTGGGTCATAAAGGAGACCTCGCCCAGGAACGCGTTGGTCCCCATGTTGATGAGGATGGATACACCGATGGCTGCCAGAAACAGCAACGGCTCCAAAAGCGACGTGGTGGACAGAGCCAGGATCACGAGGATGGCGGGCAGCAGGATGAGCAGCGCACCCAATACTTCCGAGCTGGCGGCCTGCTGCACAGTGGCCAGGTCCGGCGCTTCGCCGGCCACGGCATTGCCCTCGCCGATGAGCTGCTGTATGGCCGCGGTGGCTTGCTTCTCCCGGCCTTTGGCGATGGTGACGGAGAACAGGGCGTTGCCATTCTTGTAAAAACCCTCGATGGTATCAGCATCGCCCATCTCCAGCGGCTGCTTGATGTCCACGACATCGTCCAGCCACAGCACTTCGTCCACGCCCTCCAGGGCGGCCAGCTGCCGCTTTACCTCCATGGCCCCGGCGATGGATACACCGCGGACCATGACGCTGGCGTTGGGGATGGACTGGGTGAATTCCTGATTCATGATCTTCAATGCGGTGGTGGATTGGGCATCGGTTGGCAAGTAATCCACCATGTCATAATTGACACGGACGAAGCTTTGAAGCACCCCGCATAGCAGCGCCGCCAGCAGGAACATGACGATGACCGACTTCCTGTGTCGGATGATGAAATTGGCGAATCCCATGCGACCTCCCGACGACGCATTGATTTTGAGTCAGCATGGAATTATAATCAACACAGTGTCGGTTTACAACCAGCAAAAGCCGGACGAATGGCCCGTCCCACGACAGTTCAATGGATTAATGTTGGATTGGTAAAAATTTTTACAAGCGACTAGTGGGGTTGGCCCTCTCCCCACACTCCTTCCCCGTCACCTGGGGGGAGATTTAGATCAATAGCTGCATGTTCCAATGCAGCAAATCCGAACCATGGCTGCAGGCCATATATTGCGCGCCGTGCCCGAGGGCGCAAAATACCTCCGGAGGTGCTACATGTCCAAGGAAACAACCGATCAACGGGTACGCCTGACGCGCAGGTTATTGAAAGACGCCCTGGTGCATCTGATGCAGGAGCACCACATCTCGGAGATCTCCGTGCGCTCACTGTGCGAACTGGCGGACATCAACCGCAGCACCTTCTATGCCCATTACACCGATCCCGCCGACCTGTTGCATCAGATCGAGCGAGAAGTCATGGACAACCTAAAACGCCACCTGGAGAAGCAGGATTACCAGGACAACCTGCCCATCTCCGCGCAGGTGCTCACCCGCATACTGGAATACGCCAGAGAAAACGCCGCCCTGTTTCAGGCGCTGCTCAGCGAGAACTGCGATTTCGCCATCCAGCGGGACATTATGGAGCTGACGCAGATTGTTTCCTTTGCGGTGAACCCGGCTTACGACGCCAGGACCAAGGAATATCTGACGCTGTTTGGCATCTCCAGCTGCATAAGCGTGCTGCAGAAGTGGCTGCAGGACGGCATGATCGAGCCGCCGGAGAAGATATCGGAATTCCTGCTGCGAGCGCTGTATCAGGGGATCATCAGTTTTCAATAGGAGCAAAACCTCCTGTTTGATTATCAAAGAATAAAGCCATCTTACAACCTTGCGCACAATTTCACATTTGTCTGTGCTATATTGCTACCATCAGAGAGTGTTCCAAAAGGGGCGCTCTCGTTTGCTTCTCTCTGCGGTGCGTTTGTTTGCACAAAGGAGGCGCTGCCATTGACCTGCTTTACGACACATCTATCGCCCCTCCGCTGCGCAAGCGCAGCTCTCGGCCTGCTCTCACATCGGCTGGTCGTGCCCTTCGGGCACTGCTCGCCCCTGCATCCTGGGCAGAGCCGACGTTGCCGCAAGCCGGGGGTAACACTGCGAAGCAGCGATGCTCGACGCCAGCGGTGAAGACCAGCAACGCTCCTATAGCGGCGTAGCCGCTATCACACGTTGCCTGCGAGCATTGCACACAATTTCGCATTTACCTGTGCTATATTGTTACCATCAGAGAGCGTCCCGAAAGGGCGCTCTTGTTTTTATGTGGAGGTGAGCGCCAATGGAAACCCCCGACACGCAAGCTCGTCCCCTGCAAGCCAAGCGCCCAGCCAGGGCAGCGCGCAGCAAAAAAACCATGTTGCCGGAGGTACAACGCCTGCTGATAGACGCCACACCGGCAGCGGCCCGGGCGCTGATCGCGCTGGTGGAGGACCCGGAGACGTCGGCCAGTGTGCGCTGCCAGGCGGCAGAGCACATTCTGAACCGCGTGTACGGCAAGGCTGCCCAGCCCATCGATGCCAGCGTAGGCGGCAACGGCGGCCCGGTGGTTGTGACTTTTGCCGGTGTACTGGCCGATTGGGCCAAGTGATGAGCGCCATGGCTGACCCCCTGATTTTGCAAAAACTGCGCAGCGAAGCGCCCAACGCCCGCCAGATGGCATTCTTCCAATCCGACGCCCGGCACACAGGCTACGGCGGCGCCCGCGGCGGCGGCAAAAGCTGGGCCATGCGCCGCAAATTCTGTCTGCTGGCCATGAACTACGCCGGCCTTAAGCTGCTGCTGCTGCGCCGCACGCTACCCGAGCTGCGGGAGAACCACACCGTACACCTGAAGCAGGAGCTTTCGGGGTACGCCCGCTACAGCGCCGAAGAAAACGCCTTCCTCTTCCCCAATGGCAGCCGCCTAAAACTGGGCTACTGCGACCTGGAGGACGACGTTTACCAATACCAGGGCCAGGAATACGACGTGGTGGGACTGGAGGAGGCCACGCGCTTCTCCGACAGCCAGCAGCTGTTCCTGACCACATGCAACCGCTCCACCCGGTCCGACTTCACGCCTCGCATGTATTACACCGCCAACCCCGGCGGTGTGGGGCACATGTGGTTCAAGCGCCTATTCATCGACCGGCAATATCAAAACGACGAACGGGCAGAGGATTATATCTTCATCCCGGCCAGGGTGTATGACAACCGGGCGCTGATGGACAACAACCCGGAGTACCTGACGCACCTGAGGAACCTGCCGCCGGACATGCGCCGAGCGCACCTGGACGGCGACTGGGACGTATTTGCCGGGCAGTATTTCCCGGAATTTCGCCGGGAGATCCATGTGGTAAAGCCATTCAAAATACCCGCCGGATGGAACCGCTACCTGGCCATCGACTATGGCCTGGACATGCTGGCCGGTTACGCCATCGCGGCCGACGAGAGAGGCCGAGCCTATATATACAGGGAAACCTACGAGCCCAATTTGCGCATCAGCGCCGCCGCCACCCGGCTGCGCCAGGCCAGCACCGACGACAGCCTCAACGGCGGCGAGACCTATTACGCGGCACTGGCCCCGCCGGACCTGTTCAACCGCCGCCAGGAGACCGGCCGAAGTGCCGCGGAGATCTTCGCGGAGAACGGCGTGGACCTGACCCGATCGCGGAGCGACCGGGTGCAGGGGTGGTATGACCTGAAGGAGTGGCTGGCCCCCTATGAGGACGAGACGTGCATAACGGAGGCGAACCCAAAGGGTATGACGGCCAACCTGCTGATCTTCGACACGTGCGCAAACCTGATCCGCTGCCTGCCGCAACTGCAGCACGACGAGCGGGACCCCAACGACGTATCCAACACGCCCCATGAGATCACCCACGGGCCGGACGCGCTGCGCTACTTCGTGACCGGCCGCCCAGCGGCGGCAGCGGTTCCGCGGATTGGGGCCAAGGCTGTGTGGGCTGAAGACCAGTGGGAGGATTATGAGAACGCCGGTGAGGAGCAACGCAATCATATGCTCGAGCGGTGGGGGAATCCGTTTTAGGAGAATGCGAGCCCGTACCACACAGTAAGGAGAGGCAGCATGGCTTATCACATTGAAGATCCTCGAAAAAAGACTGATGTCCGGCAGGCCTACTCCTTGCTGGATCTCCAGCCGATCCTGCACGATTTGGCTGATCGCCTCGCCTACACAAAAAAAATATATGGCGGCGATGCGTCAACCTACTGGCTCCATCGACCTGCCATTGACGCTCAATACGACTATAACCTACAGCGAGCAGCTGGCGACAAGGACCAGCTGGACATCGCCGACCCAACGTGGAATCCAGCGGCCTATGACGACACGACGAACGAATGGATGGCACATCGGTACCAGGAAACGGGTGCAGTGCCCAACGCCGCCGAGCGTTCGAGCTTTTTCCGGCTATATAAAGCGGAGCAAGACGACGCCACCCCGAAGAGCATCCCGATAGACCACACCACCAAGACGGCAGACGCGCCCGCAGCAGCGCCCCAGACATTCTTTACTCCACAGGGCGACCTGCAAAAACCGGAAAAGCCCTGGCTTGCGCAGGATGTAGGGCAGGGGTATACTGGCGGCGGAGCTGCCGGCGAGATGCGGCAGGACGGGGCTGGTGCGGGGTATCGGCATGCTAAAAACGCGGGGGATGTGTTATATCCCAACGCCACGATAAACCCCGGTCTGCCGGATGATGGTTTCAATCCGTTGAGCTTGCACGACTGGAAAACCCTTGCGGGAGACGTTGGGAATAAGTTCAAAGCCGGATTCTATGGCGCAGCCGCAGGTCTTTTGGGTCAACCACTCAACAGCCTTATGGGTAGGGATGAGAGCGTCAATATCGTGATCGACGGCGACCGCATTGGTGTACTTAGCACCGGCAATGCAGGGGATAAATCAGACGGGAAGGTTCGAAAAAAAGTACCCACCGATGATGGCTACACCTTTGTTGAATATGAGCTGACCGAGGAGGAACTAGCAAAAAGGCTCGGATACGGCAGCGTGAAAGCATTGAAGCTGGCTTTGGTCAACGAAGATGACCATATACGTTTTATGAACAGCGAGAACGCATTCAATGATAACATAAGGCATGGTATAGCTGCTGAGAACAAAGGCGTATATGATAAAGCCGCAGGAATAACCGGGTTCGCGGGATCGCTCCTTCCCGGATACGGAGATGGGATAGATGTAAAGGAAACCATCACGGGAGAGGACATCCGCACAGGTGAAAAGCTGCCGCTATGGCAGCGGGGTGTGACCGGCGCCGCGATGCTTCTACCGATTGTCAGCGGGGGCACGATAAGGTCGGTGATCAAGGGCGCCGACGAAGTGACTGAGTTTGCAGAGCAGACAGCCAAGCATGGCGATGAGCTGGTGGAGGGTGCGGGGAAACTTGAAACTACACGCATAGGAAGATGGATGTCTCAAGCTGAATACAAAAAATTACTTGAAACGGGAAC
>JAEZSC010000152.1 GCA_023422005.1 Bacillota bacterium
CCTTGCTGTCGGGGTAATTCACGGTGACCTGGCGGTCGAACCGACCGGGGCGCAGCAGCGCCGGGTCCAGGATGTCCGGGCGGTTGGTGGCCGCCAGTATGATGATGCCCTCGTTGGTCGTGAAGCCGTCCATCTCCACCAACAGTTGGTTGAGCGTCTGCTCACGCTCGTCGTGGCCGCCGCCCATGCCGGCGCCGCGATGGCGGCCCACGGCGTCGATTTCGTCGATGAAGATGATGCACGGCGTGTTGCGCTTGGCGCGTTCAAACAGATCGCGCACACGGGAGGCGCCCACGCCTACATACAACTCCACGAAGTCCGAACCGGAGATCGTGAAGAACGGCACGCCGGCTTCACCGCTGACCGCCCGGGCCAGCAGCGTTTTGCCCGTGCCGGGAGGGCCTACCAGCAGCACGCCCTTGGGGATGCGCGCGCCCAGGTCCATAAATTTTTGCGGGCTCTTGAGGAACTCGACGATTTCGGCCAGTTCCTCCTTCTCCTCGTCGGCGCCGGCCACGTCGTCAAAAGTCACCGTGCGCTGGTTGCCGTCCACCATCGTGGCGCGGGATTTGCCAAAGCTCATGGCCTTGTTGTTGTTGCCCTGCATCTGGCGCATGAATAAAAACCACATGCCGCCGATGAGCGCCAGGAAGATGACATAGGGCAGCACCAAGGTAAGCCACGACTCCTTGGGCAGCGGCATGTATTCCACGGCAAAGTTCCACTCGCCCTCGGAAATATCCTCGGCTTTTATGGTCTTGCCCTGTTGGGCGCTGAGCACCGCGGCCATCGTCGAGTTGATGCCCGTGCGGAAGTCCTGCGGCAGCACCGTATAGAAGTCATAGGTCCTGGGGAATTGGGTAGGCGCGATCTTGGAGCCTTTTATCAGGCCCACAAGCATGTTTTCGCCCTCCACAATGTTGACGCGGTCCACCTTGCCGGCGGCCACATATTCCTTTAAAAACGTCTGGAAATCGATCTTTGTCTTGTCACCTTTGCCGTCAGAGAAATTCTGCACGAACATGGACATGACGATGATGACCGCTAAAATGGCCACCAGCACGACCGCTCCCCGCACGAAGTTATTCTTCAAGTTTATAATCCTCCTGAAAAGCCTTTCCTGGCCGGTAAAAACCAATTTTACCGGTATTCCAAAATTATAACATGCTGCCGCTGCCGGCTGCAATGACTGTTCGAATGTACGAACCCAACGGTGGGTTTATCGGTATTTTATGCGCGCTCGACCAGTTCGGCGAACCGCCGGGCACGCTGCTCCAGCACGCCCAGCGACTGAAGCCAGAAACCTCGGTCGCGCACATCCACACCGGCAGCGGCGCCCACGGCGGCGGTGTCGGCACTGCCTGTCATGCGCAGAAGATTGCGGTAATCCGCGGCGAAGGCCGGCCCGCGCTGCTGGTATACGCCATACAGCCCCAGGGCGAACAGCAAGCCGAAGGCGTAGGGCCAGTTGTAAAAGTCCGGCTGGCCATAGTAATGCCCCTTGCACAGCCACATATAAGGGTGCAGCGCCTCGGGGTCCAGACCGTCACCATAGGCGCGGCGCTGGGCGTCCAGCATGATGTCCTTGCAGTCCTGGGCGCTGAGCACACCGTCCTGCCGGCGGCGGAACACCTCGGTTTCAAAATAATAACGGCTGAGGATGTCCACGACGACCTGTGTGGCGGTGTCCAGATCGGCGTCCAACAGCCCCAGCAACTCGAGGCCTTCGGCCTTTTTCATCGCTTCGCCGTTGACAAGAAGTTCATTGAACGTGGACGCCGTTTCGGCCAGCTGCATCGGATATTCGGTGTTGAGCACGCTTTCCTGGCGCAGGCATTCGCCGTGCCAGGCGTGGCCCAGCTCGTGGGCCAGCGTGAGCACCTCGCCATAGGAGCCGTCAAAGTTGCTCAGGATGCGCGACTGGCCGATGGCGTGCACGCCGGCGCAGAAGGCGCCGCCCTGCTTGCCCTCGCGGGGTTCGGTGTCCAGCCACTGCCCCTGGAAAGCCCTCTCCACGAAGGACGACAGCGACGGGTCAAACCCGGACAGCGTGCTCACGAGGAAATCGCGGGCCTGCTCCAGCGTGTAGCGCCGGCTGACATTGCCCACCGGGGCAAACATGTCATAGAACGGCAGCGCCGGCTTGCCCAGCAGCTTGGCTTTGGCTTTCAGATACATCCGGAACACGTCCAGGCGCTGCTCCATGGCGCCCAGCATGGCGTCCAGCGTGGCGCGGTCCATACGGGCATAGAACAGTGTCTGATCCAACGGCGAGGCGAAACCCCGCATGCGGCACTTGGTCAGCACCTCGCCCTTGATGCTGTTGAGCGCCGCGACACCCGACTTCTCTATCTTGGGATAGCACGCCAGCTCCGCCTCATAGGCAGCGCGGCGCACCGCCGGGTCGGGGTCGCTGGCCAGGTTGCGCACCATGGGCAGCGTCATCGTGCGCTGGTCGTCTCCCAGCGCATAATCCACGCTGACCGTGGAAGTGAGCGTGCTGTGCAGCTGCGACCACGCCTGGCTGCCGGTAATCTCCAGCAGCGAGAGCGCCTGCTCCACCTCGTCGCCCAGCATGTGGGCGGCCTGCTGCTGATTTTCCTTCAGGAAGAAGGCGTAAGGTTTCAATTCATCGCTCTGTGTAAGCGCATCCAGCCCTTCGCCCAACCCCTGCAGGTATTTGCGCAGCGCCACGATGCCGCCCACCAGCGCCGCCCGCTTGGTCATCAGTTTTTCCAGCTCCGCCTGGGCGGCGGTGTCGCCGGTATCCACGGAGCACAGCAGAGCCGCGTAGGTCCCCGTCCGCAGGAACACCAGATGAAACCGCTCCAGCAGACCGATGCCCTCCCGCAGCGCGGCGGTGGGCTCTCCCTGCCCCAGCGTGCGGCTCCAAGCCGTAAAGCCGGCGGCCAACGTATCCACGGCCTGGGCGTCGGCCTGGAAGGCTTCACTGGCAAGTGAGGGATACAGATCGTCAAGATTCCAGCGCATGGAGCCTCCTTACTTACGAAGCGTCACGGCGATTTGCCGCGCGACGATGTCCATAGCGGCGTCAGCCTCGGCGTTGCCGGCGGTAGGGCTGCTCAGGAAGGGCAGCTCGGCCAGCAGCGGCAGGCCCTCTTGGGCCAGCGCCTGGCGGGCAGCCGGGTCGTCGTAGAGCGGCACGCGCTCACCGCTTTGGGGAGCCGTCACATATGCCATGTTCTGAACGACACCCAGCACGGGTTTTTCCAACTTGCGGGCCATGCCCAGCGCCTTGCGCACGATCATGGAGACCATGGCGTCGGCCACGCTTACCAATATAATGCCACCCACGGGCAGGCTTTGCAGCACTGTGAGCGCCACGTCTCCTGTGCCCGGCGGCAGGTCGATCAGCAGCACGTCCAGCTTACCCCAGAACACGTCCTTCCAAAACTGGGTGATGACGCCGGCGATCACCGGGCCGCGCCACAGCACCGGCTGGTCCTCGCTCTCCAGCAGCAGGTTCAGCGACATCACGGGGATGCCGTGCTCGTCCTGCGGCGGCAGCAGGCCAAACATGCCGTTGTCCACCTTGGCGTCGGCCAGGCCCATGAGCCGTGGCATGCTGGGGCCGGTGATGTCGGCGTCCATCACGCCAACGGTATACCCCTGGCGCGCAAGCGCCCGGGCCAGCAAAGCCGTCACCGTGGATTTACCCACGCCGCCCTTGCCGCTCATAACCGCTATGACGTTTTTGATCTCGTTGTTTTCGTTGTTTTCCACGCCGCAATGCGCCTGCGCATCGGGCGAGCATTTGCCGGAATTGGCACACCCTTGACAATGTGACACGAGAGTATTTTCCTCCATAAGATGGCGCTATTGCGCCACTTCCATAATAGTCCTGTACCGCTATTTTGTCAAACCGCACATGGCCCTATGCTAGCGAACAAACGCTGAAAAATCCGGAAAGAATTCGTGAACAGGTTGTTCATAAATTCAAGCTTGGGCCGCCGTCCCAGCCGACACAAATACCGCAGAAGGCACAGGGATCGTCGCACCTCCTGCGGTCTCGCCGCTCCTGCTTTAGGCAAGCAACAAAATTACAACGTCATACGCATAGCCCAGCAGGATCGAACCGAAGAAAATATAGCCCAGATACAAGGCGAGAGCATTCTTCTTCATGATCGTGGAGATGCCGGCAATGACGCCAGCGCTGGTGCCGGGCCCGGTGATCATGAAGGCCAGCATCGCGCCGGCCCCGGCGCCGCTGTTCATCAGAGATTGTATGATCGGGATGGAGGATGAGCCACTGACATACAAAGGCAGGCCGACCAGCGCTGCCAGCGGCACGGCGAACACATTGTGCGCGCCGAACAGTCCAACGATGACCGAAGCCGGGATGAAGCGGTTGATCAGATACCCCACCGCGGCAAACACGGTAAAGTAGACGAGAATCTTTTTTACACCCACATCAAAGGCGGCGCAGCCGACTTCGCTGAGCCGAAGCGCGCGGATCCATGCCGGTGTGCTGCGTATTGCGGCCGGCTTTGCCGCCGTGCCGCAACCGCACACCGGCGTGGGCATCGGCACACAGCAGGCAGCTGCGGCAAGGGCCGGTGCCGGCTGTGCACACAGGCACGCCTCTCCGCCACGGTCGTTGGCCTGCGCCTTTTGGAAGCGCGTCTGGTTGTCCAGAAAGTGTGTTTTCTTCTCGATGGCGTGGGTGATGGCGCCTGACCCCAGGCCCAGGAGGATGGAGGCTACGTGAGCGCTATGGCAAAAGAGGGGCCCAGGATGCCGGAGATCAGCACGAACTCGTCGGGGCTCATCAGCGGCGAAGAGGTCAGAAACGCCATGATGGGGCCCCATGGCAGCGCCGTGGCCAGCATGGACAGCACCACGGCCATCGTGCCGCAGGCACAGAAGGGTGTGAACGCGCCTGCGGCCACACTCGCCGGGATGGAAACGGCAGACCTTTTCATGAGCCACGCCTTTACCTTCTCCGGGTCCACAAACACAGTGATGACGGCGGCGGTGGCAACGCCCAGCGCCAGCGATGGCAGATTGTGAACAAGAGTTTCCAGCACGTAGGCAAAGGTGTCGGTCAGCAGTTGCAGAACGGTTTGCAGCATCTTTCATACTCCTTTTAAAACAGGGTCGTATTGTGTGCGGGCACCAACGGAATCGTATTTTTACGATGTGTTTAGGCATGGAAAAGCGCGCCATGGGGTGGCTGTGAAGAATGCTATTCGCAGAAAGCTTGGCAGAAAGCGTTCATGAAGTCCTTCAGAAGCTGCTTGTTCAGAAAGAAGCACGTCCACGATCCGCGCTTCTCCCGCAGGATGAGGCCGGCCTGTTCCAGCACGGCCAGGTGCTGCGACACCGTGGACTGCGCAAGGCCTGTGCTGGCCACGACGTCAGCGACGCTGGCTCCATTTTCGAAATACTCTATCCTGTCGCAGCATGTCCCGATGGACTTGTCCTTGAGGGCCTTGATGATGTGATATCGGGTCTCGTTTCCCAGGGCATTGCAGATTTTTGTGAGGTCCATGGCGCAGCCTTTCAAGACATCGGTTTTTTGCGATGCCATCGTAGCGTATTTTTACGATGCCGTCAAGGGCTTTTTGAAAAAACTAGATGCTTTGCAAACCTGATTTCATGATCAGCCGCCGGAGAAATGGATTATACATTGCCGGTGACTTTAGGTTCTTCATGAGCAAATTGAACCTGACGTCCGCCGTCCTTTGTTTGTACCGGTCCAGAAACCCGTCCAACCCCTTTTCCAAACTCTGCGCCAGGTACAGAGAGCTTTTTAACGCGTAGCTGATTCCCTCTGCCGAACTGGGGCTGATCGCGCCAGCAGCCTCCCCAACCAGGGCTACGCCACCTCTGCCTGCAAAAAAATGTGACGGGCTCTTGGGTCTGCAGATGTACGCACCCTCCGTTTTGATTCTGGTGTCCAAACGAAAACCCATCAGTGCCAGTTCCCTTTTCAGCATCTCAAACTTTTTCCGGGCATCCTCCCCAGGGCGCAAGGCCGACCCCAGCAGCAGGCAGTTTTCCTTGGGTATCATCCAGGAGTAGAAGTCGCTGATTGTTTCGTCAAAGATCGCCGTAAAATACGGGATGTGATCCGGGCATTCAAACCATTCCTGAATCGCGACATATTTCACCGGAGCCTGTACGTCCATGCCGATCAGGCTCCTGACCCTGGAAAAGGCGCCGTCGGCGCCCACGATGATTCTAGCCTTGGCCAGGGCTTCCCTCCCGTTCATGACATACCGGATTTCGAAACCGCCTGGCGTTGCGGCAAAGCTTCGAAAGAGGGCGTTGAAGTTCGTCTCCACGCTAGCTGGAAGGATGGAGACAAGCCATCGGTCAAATTGATTCCGATCCATATTCAGATAGAAACGTTGATACAGCCTCTCCTGATGATTGGTCAGATCGATGGTCCTTACGGCGAAAAGCTGTGGGTCCACCAGAATATCCTTGGGTACACCCAATTGCAGCTTTGCAATCATTTTCTGCGCATCGGGCGCCAGCAGCCCTCCGCAGCATTTCCCCGTACGGCTTTGGGGATGCTCATTGCCCAGGTCCCGCTTATCGATCAGCAAAACCTTGTATTTTTCCCCAATCAAGCGTGCAAGGTTGGACCCCGCAGGGCCCGCCCCCACGATGGCGACATCATACATGAACACACTCCTTGTTTCTCTCAATGCGGTGTCCATAAAACCTTACCATGTGTCATATCGTTTTTCAATAAATTTTTATTGATTTTTGATGCGTTGGATGAAACTGCCTATCCCACAGACGACAGATGTATTTTGATCATCGAAATTTCCGCAATATTGCTCTTTTCTACTTCCTTATCAAGCTGTATACTTTTCATAATCCATCCAAACAGGGTTCAATTGAAACGATTCGGGAGGAGCCTCCATGGCATTGCATCCACATGCCGTCTCGGCAGTCACAGAGGTTTTCCGCGGCGCAAAAGCCGACGGCCGCAACACGCTGCACGAGTACGAAGTCTACCAAATGCTGCAGGCCATCGGTCTGGACGCACCCCGCCATGCCTTCGTGCGCGACATCCATGAGGTGAACCAGGCGCTGCTGGATAGCCTGGCTCCCGGGCCGCTGATTGTAAAGACCGTGTCGCGGGACCTGGCACACAATCAGCGTTACGGCGGCGTCAAAAAGGTTGACAACCCCGAGCCGCTGTTCGTACGCTTCGTGCTGGATAGCATGCGTACCGAGGTGCTCTCCCATTTCCCTGAGGATCAGCAGCCCGCCATCGACGGCTTTCTGCTGGTGGAATTCGTACGCTTCACCCAGGCGCTGGGCAACGAGATCATGATCGGCCTCAAGGCCGACCCGGCTTTCGGCCCGGTGGTCACGCTGACCAAGGGCGGCGATGACGCCGAGTTCTTCGCCAAGTATTATGACCCGGCCAATCTGCTGCTGGCCCCGGTCACCCTGGAGGACGCGCGGGAAATCGTGGGTCAGCTCAAGATCCGCCACAAGTTCCACGAGACCGGTCACGACGACTATCTGGAGAAGATTGCCCTCGCCGTTTCCGCCATCGGCGACCTGGGCTGTGCCTTCTCCTTTTTGGCCGAACAACTGCCGGGGTTCCAGTTGGGCGTGCTGGACATCAACCCGCTGGTATTCAGCTCCGACGGCCGATTCCTGGCTGTGGACGGGTATGCCGAGTTCCAGCCCTGCGAGCCCTGCGCCGCAGTCCCCCATCGCCCCGACGCGTCCAACCTGAGCGCCTTCTTCGCGCCCAAAGGCGTGGCGGTGCTGGGTGTGAGCTCCGACGCAGGCAAGTATTCCATGGCGCGCATCATCGTGCAGCTGTTCCGCGACCTGGGCCGTGAGGACATCTACTGCGTAAACCCCAGAGGCGGAGAGGCCCTCATCGGCGGAGCTACGTATCCGCTTTATAAGAGCCTGGATGAGATCCCTGCCCATGTGGATCTGGTCGTCTACGCCGCGCCGGCCAAGCACACGCTGGATTTCATCCGCACGCTGCCCGAGGGCAAGGCTGCCATCCTGATTTCCGGCATCCCGCCGGAAATCCGCTACAGCGAGTTTGCCGCCGCTGTAGACGCCGGCAAGCCCGCCGGCGTGCGCCTGATCGGCCCCAACTGCATGGGCGTCTACCGCGCTCCCGGCGAGGGCTCTTTGGGCGTCAATACGCTTTTCATAGAGGATAGCCGCCTGCACATCCCCCAGAGCCCCCGCAGCAATGTGGCGTTGTTCACCCAGAGCGGCGCCATGGGCATCACGCTGATCGAGCGCGCTCAGCACAGCCGCATCATCCGTACCATCGTGAGCTTCGGCAACAAGGTGGATGTCAACGTGCCCGATCTTATGAGCTACTTCGATCAGGACGACGCCATCGACGTGATGTCCATGTACATGGAGGGCATCGATGCCGGCGAAGGGCGGCAGTTCTTCGACATCGCCCGCGCCACCAAAAAGCCTGTCATCGTCTACAAATCCGGGCGCACCGAGGCCGGCGCCAAAGCCGCCGCCAGCCACACAGCGTCCATGTCCGGCAGCTACGACGTGTTCCGCGCCTGCTGCCTGCAGGCCGGCTGCGTGCTCACCGAGGAACTGGACGATTTCTACAATTTCACCAAGGCCTTCGCCATGCTCTACCACAAGCGGCCCGGCGGGCGGCGGGTGGCCGGCGTCGTGAATGCCGGGCTGGACGCCACCATGGGCGCCGACACGCTCAACTGCCTGAGCCAAGCGGTGCTGCAGCCGGAGACCGTGGCAAAGATTCGCGCGCTGAACACCCACGGCCTGGTGGACACCAACACGTCCTTCCTGGACGTGACGCCCATGACCGACGACGTACTCTATGCCCAGTTCATAGAGGCCGTGCTGGCCGACCCCGGCGTGGACTGCCTGTTCGTGGGCATCGTACCACACGTGGAGACCCTCAAGACCATACCCGAGAACTGCAAGGACCCCGATGCGCTGGCCTCGCTGCTCATCGACATCGGCCGGCGCAGCAGCAAACCCATCGTTGTGTCCATCAACGCCGGCCAGCACTTCCAAGCCATGGTGCAATATGCGGAAGAGAACGGCCTGCCGGTATACGCCGACATCCGCTCGGCCATTCGTTCCCTCGACGCCTATGTAGCTTGGTCTACCACAGCGCGATAAACCGCGCTGCACCCGTTCACAATCCCACGGCATATCCGCAAAACGACGAACGCCCCCATCTGCAGAATGGGGGCGTTCGATTTTACGGCAGGCGGCAGATGACAGGTAGCCGTCCGCTCGCCGGTCAGTCTTCTTCGGTGGGCTTTTCACCCTGCGCCACGCTGATCAAAAGGCTCTTTTCGCTCTCGGTGTAGGATACTGTTGCGACGACGCCGTCGGCGTTGGAAGCAGTATAAGTCGTCACGCCATCGGAAGCACCCTCATAGCTGTTCTTGTCGAACTTGCTCTTGATGTCCGCCAGATAGGGCAGGAAATCCTCCGACTCCACCTCTTCCATCGTGATCATCACGCCAGTGTCGGCCTTAATGACCGATGTGACCTTGCCCTTTTCAAACTTGGGGATCTTCTTGGCCAGTTCGGAATCCGGCCATTGCGTTCCGCCAATGACCATTTCGGAGCCGTCATCGCCCTTCACCGTGATCTGATCGCCTTCGATGTCCACATTGTCGCCCAGCACCTGCTCGCCGATGGCCTCGCCGATTTTGCTCTCCACCTGATTGCGAATGGCCCCGCAGCCGGCCAGCGCCAGCACCAGCGCAACCGCAAAAAGCACGATCCACATCTTTCTCATAAAAGCACCTCACCATTTGATCGTTCCATGTTATGGGAAAACCGCATGTCTGAATATTGGGATTTGTGCTGAGAATGATACGAATAATGCTCTATACCAGGTTCTGAATATTCGCTTTGCGATAGCGGGATGGCGTCATGCCCACCATGCATTTGAACAGGCGGGCATAATTGCCGCTGTAATCCACACCGCAGGCGGCAAAGGCCTCCCGGATGCTGAAATTGACGTCCAGCAGTTTATCTTTGATTTTGGCGATCT
>JAEZSC010000174.1 GCA_023422005.1 Bacillota bacterium
ATTTGCTGTCCAGCGCGCCGGTGGGTTCGTCGGCCAGCACCAGCGCCGGGTCGGTGATGATGGCCCGGGCGGCGGCGGCCCGCTGCTTCTGCCCGCCGGACACCTCATAGGGCCGCTTGGCCAGCACGTCGGTGATGCCCAGCGCCTGGGCCAGGCTGTCCAACCGCCGGCGGATGTCCTCATGGGGCGTTTTGGCCAGTGCCAGCGGCAGCACGATGTTCTCCTGCAGCGTCATCGTGTCCAGCAGGTTGAAGTCCTGAAACAAAAAGCCCAGGCGGCTGCGGCGAAAGACCGACAGCGCCGGCTCTTTGATCTGCGTCACGTCGCGGCCCTCGATGGTCACGGTGCCGGACGTGGGCCTGTCAATGGTGCTCAGTACGTTGAGCAGCGTGGTCTTGCCGGAGCCCGAGGGCCCCATGATGCCCATGAATTCCCCGGCCTGCACGGTCAAATCCACGCCGGCCAGCGCAGGGTATTTCATCGCGCCATAGCGCGAGCCGTACACCTTGGTCACCTTTCTGGCTGTTAAAATTTCCATGTTTGTGCCTCCAAAAGAAAAACTCGGCCGGCAATCGTTCCGACCGATCCCCATTATAGTGCCGCGCGATTTGCCCAGCCATCGAATGGGCTTACAATCGGGCATTCAAAACTTACACTTTTGTAAGGTCATACTCCGTATCGTCCATAGTCGGGAAATGCACCCGCGCCGTGGCGCCCTGGCCCCGGGCCGATTCCATCGTGATGCGGTGCCCCAGCTTGCGGGCCAGCTTCTGCGCCAGATACAGGCCCAGGCCTGTGGCGGCGCTGCCCTCGGCGCGGCCGTTGGCCCCGGTGAAGGACTTGTCGAACAGCCTTTGCAGATCGCCGGGGCCGATGCCCACGCCGTCGTCGCGATAACTCAGCACCGTCTCGCGGCCCTCCCGTTGGGCGCTGATGAACACATGGCCATTCTCGCCGGTGTATTTGAGGGCGTTGGACAGCAGCTGGTCCAGGATGAACAGCAGCCACTTGCGGTCGGTGCACACCGTCAAGCCCGGCGGCACGTCGATGCCCACGGCGATGCGCTTGCGGATGAACAGCGCCGAGTGCTTCTTGACGTTCTCCCGCACCAGGCGGTCCAGCTCCTCCTCGGCGATCAGGTAATCCCGGGAGAAGCTGTCGGCGCGGGCGTGGAACAGCACCTGCTCCACATACCCGTTGATGCGCTCAATCTCCTCCTTGAGCGATTCGGCCTCGGCCTCACCCACAGGGCTTTCCAGCAGCAGCCGCGCCGCGGTGATCGGCGTCTTAACCTCGTGCACCCAGGCGGACATAAAGTCCCGCCCGTCGCGGAAGTCCTCCTGCAGGCGGCCAATGCCGTCCATGTATTCGGCATACAGCCCGGCCACCAGCTGCGCGTACAGCTCGTCCCGATAATCGGCGGGTTCGGGCAGCACCGGCGTCTTGTCCTGCGCAGCCACCAACTGCTTTAGGCGCAGCGCCTGCCGCCGCCGGATGCCGTAATCGGTGGCAAGACCCGCGGCATAGATCATGAACGTGGCCGACGCGGCGTAGGCGCTGTTCTCGCCCAGGAAACCGCCGCCGCCCAGCGCCGCCATGGTGGCCAGAAAGGCCGTCAGCACGAAGTACAGAAGCACCATGCGGATGTTGTCCTTCAGGTAGCGCCATACACTCATAGGTGACCGTCTCCAACCTTTACCTGATACCCCTGATTCTTGGCCGTGCGGATGTAGTCGTGCAAGCCCAGATCTCCCAGCTTCTTCCTGAGGCGGTTCACGTTGACCGTCAGCGTGTTGTCGTCGATGAAGGCTTCATCCTGCCACAGCTCGCGCATCAGGCGCTCGCGGCTCACGATGGCGCCGTCGGCTCGCAGCAGCATGCCCAGTATGCGCTGCTCGTTGCGGGTCAGCTCCGCCGCCGCTCCGCCAAAGGTGAGTGTGCCGGCGGAAAGGTCCAGCACCACGCCGCCGCGCTCCAGCGTGTCCGGCGCGCCTTCGCGGTAGGCGTAAGCCCGGCGCAGCAGTGCGTTCACCTTGGCCACCAGCACATCCATGGAGAAGGGCTTGGTGATGTAATCGTCGCCGCCCTGGCTCACGGCCATCACGACGTCCATGGAGGAATCCCTGGCGGACAGGAACAGCACCGGCGCCGTGGACGCCTCGCGGATTTTGCCGCACCAATAGAAGCCGTCGCGGCTGGGCAGGTTCACGTCCATGAGCACCAGGTGGGGCCGCGCCCGCTGGAATTCCTCCAGCACGGCGTCAAAGGCCTCCACGGCCTGCACCTCGAAACCCCACTTGGCCAGCTCCCTGGCCACCAGGGAGCGGATCTTCGGGTCGTCTTCCACGATCAGTATTCTGTACATGCAGCATGCGCACCTTGTGTGTGATAGGTCTATTATAGTTCAAACGGGCGGTGGTGTCAGGGGAGCAAGTTGAGATGCGCCCTACAGCCCCTTCGCGGTCATTCTGAGCGAAGCGAAGAATCCCCATGAACAACGCCGTCATCAGGGGGATTCCTCGCTGCGCTCGGAATGACAGTTCAGATTATAGGCGAGATCTTCTTCTGTCATTCAGAAGGCGCGCAGCGACCGAAGAATCTCCCATTGAAGAACGTCGGCGTTGCTTGCCAAGGAGATTCTTCGCTGCGCTCAGAATGACATACCGAAGCCCGGCCAGACAGCCGGGCTCCTGCTCTCTATCTACATTTATCGTCCAGCCGCCCACGCCCGGTACTCCTCATACTGCCCCTCGTAGCACGTCAAACTCTGGTCCTCCAGGATCAGCAGCCGCCGAGCCATGGTCTGTATGAAGTAGCGGTCATGGGACACGAACAGCAGCGTGCCCGCGAAGTCCGATAGGGATTCCTCCAGCATCTGCCGGGTTTCTATGTCGATGTGGTTGGTGGGCTCGTCCAGCACCAGGAAGTTGATTTCCTTCTGCACGAGGATGGCCAGCATCAGCAGCACCTTCTCCCCGCCAGACAATGCCCGCACCTGCTTAAAGACATTCTCCCCGAAGAAAAAGTACTTCGCGAGGATGTTGCGGGCCTGGCCCTCGGGGCACGGCCACTCCCGCCGGAAGGCGTTCACGACGCTCATCGTGTCGTCGGGAAAGCGTATTTCCTGGGGAATATAGCCGATGCGCGCCGCAGGGGCCACATACAGCGTGCCGTCATAGGCCGCCTCCCCCAGCAGCGCCCGCAGCAGCGTGGTCTTTCCGGTGCCGTTGCCGCCCATCAGGCACATGCGGTCCCGGAAAAACAGCGTAAACGCCCCGTTCCGGATCAGCTCCCGTTGGCCGATGGCCAGGGAAAAGTCCTTGAGACGCACCACATCGTTGCCGGTTCTGCCACCGGTAAAGCCGATGGGCACCACGGGCTTCTCCATCTGGGGCCGCTGCAGAATGTCCATCTTCTCGATGCGGGCCTCCAGCTCCTTGGCCTTGCCGTAGAACGAGCTGTTGCTGGGGTTCAGCGCGCCCCACTCGCGGTAGCGCCGGATGGCCGCGCGCATGGCGTCCAGCTTCTTCTGCTGGTTTTTGTAGGCCTCGAACTCCTCCAGCAGCAGGCGTTCGCGCTCCTTGAGGGCGAAGCTGTAGTTGCCGTGGAACACGGCGGTCTCCCCCTGCTCCAGCAGCACGGTCTTGGTGGCCACGCGGTCCAAAAAGTAGCGGTCGTGGGACACGATGACCAGCGTGCCCCGGTATTTGGCCAGATAGCCCTCAAACCACTCCAGCGCGGCCATATCCAGATGGTTGGTCGGTTCGTCCAGCAGCAGGATGTCCGGCTGGCCCAGGATCGTGCAGGCCAGCATGACGATGGTCTTCTCTCCGCCGCTCAGGTTCCGGAAGGGCTTGTCCAGATGGGGAGCCAGGCCGAAGCCGGTCACAACCCGCCCCAGGCGCTCCTCGATTTCATAGCCGCCCTGGGCGGTGTATTCCTCCTGCAAACGCGAATAGCGCCTCAAAAGGCGCTCCAAACCGTCCGGATCGCCGTCATGGGCCATCCGGGCTTCCGTATCCCGCATTTGCTGTTCCAGGTCGAAAAGCTGCTCGAAGGGCTTTTTCAGCAGCTGCCCCGCGGTTTCCTCGCGGTCGGTGATTTGGGGGATCTGCTCCAGATAGCCCAGCGTGGCGCCCCGACGGATGAAAACCTGCCCCCGGTCGGCCTTCTCCCTCTGCGCCAAAATCTTCAGGATTGTGGTCTTACCCGTGCCGTTGCGACCCACCAGGGCCACGCGCTCGCCGGTCGTCACCTCAAAGCTCACGCCGTCCAGCACGTTTTTAAAGCCAAAGTTCTTGCCCAGGTCCTTGATTCCTATTTCCAACATCGCTTGATTGCTCCTCATCGTTTATTTTGCGAACAAACAACAAGGCCTGCGATGGTGCAACAGGATTAGCGATATCTGCTCCGTACAAACAGGGCCTATGCCCTATCGCCAAGACTGTTACACAACAGACCTTGTACGGAGCGTGTCAGCCCACTTTCTGTGGTAGAAGTAATACCCAAGAAACAATCCGATCACCCCTTTCTCGTGATGACGTGTATGGCGATTGTAGCATGGCGAGAAGGGGATGGCAAGCAGAGCGGGGCTGCCGCATTAAGCATGTTAAGCGTGCAATTCACTTAGAAGGAAGATGTTTCGCGCCTGCGAGGCGCGACCCTGCGCATCGCCTCGCCGACATCCGGTCGGCGAGTGCGGCGCTGCCGCACAAGGCGACGCTGGGCTGCGGCGCATCTTGCGCCAATGCCAAAGGGCTTTCCGATCGCCCTTTGGAAACCTTCGGCACCCAAATGAATGGGTTGAGAGTGCAAGAGATGAGAAGCGCCCATCGCATCGGCGATGGGCGCTCATTGAACCAAAGCTGGCCTATGCTCTCTTGACCGGTATCCAGATCTCGCATACATAGTCCTGCGACCCCGTGTCGCCGGGGCCGTAGACTTCCAGATCATAGTTCATGGACCGCTCATAGCCGCTGGACGCAAACCAATCGGCCATGATCCGCGTCATCAGCGCGCCGATAGGGTGCTCGTCCTGGCTGAGGGTGCCTTTGGCCTCGAACACCGCCCACGTGGCGGCGGGCACCGAAAAGGCGGCAAAGTCCGGATAGCGCTCGCCCTCGCGGGCCTGGGCGCCGATGGCCAGTACGGTGTCGCCATTGTCCAGCGTGTGCGTAACGCCGACCTGCCAGAAGGGAGGCCGATAGAGCTTGTGCGCATCCCGAACAATCTCGTTCATGCCCCCGTTGAGATACTCGTCCCAGAATGTCCAGATCGCCCCGGATTTTTCCTTCCAGTCCTTGCCCTCCCGGTTGGCCGTCCAGCGGCCAAAGTTTTTCACCGCGCCGACCACGGTAAAGGCCGGCATCTCCACGATACGGTACTGCATGTCCTGCTCTCCTTTGATCGTGATGTGAAAGCGGATGCGCGGGTACAGTCTCAGCTTCACGCCGGGGTTGCAGGCTTCTCTGGGTGTGATGCCGTGCATGGCGCCAAAGGCGCGGGCGAAGGCGTCGGGGGATTCGTATCCGTACTTCATGGCCACATCGATGACCTTGGCATCTCCCGATTGCAGCTCGACAGCGGCCAGTGAAAGCCGCCGGCGGCGGATGTATTCCGACAGCGGCACGCCGACGACGTAGGAGAAGATTCTGCCGAACTGGTACGCGCCGCAGCACACGATCTTGGCGACCTCGCTCATGTCCATGTCCTCGGCAATGTGCTCCTCGATGTAATCCACAACCCTGGTCATTCGGCTTAGAAAGTCCATACCCATCCTCCTTCCGCGCTCCAGTATGGCAGGGGCAGCGTGTAAAAACCCTGCAGGGGCGAAACAATTCTGCAGGGCGTGGGCTCTGGGGATCTTTGCGATTCACGATGCAACCGGCACAGGAAGACTACTCGAAGACCGTTGCCTCTACCCTCCCACAGGAAAAGTCTTTCCTGTTGAGCACGACCACGATGTGCCACTGCGCCATATCAGCCGTGGCAGCCCCGTCGGGCTTGATACGCTGGATGAGCACCTGCGTGCGGTCTTCGGTCTGCACCACGCCGGTTACCTTGTGCCGGTAGGAACCGCTAGGCTCCTCCAGCAAGATCACGAGCAGCAGACCATCTTTAAAAAATGCGTCGTCGTAATCCAGCAGCGCATAGGAGGGTATGGCGTAGGCACCTTTGTTGGCGTCGTTATAGGCCTTGGTCTCCTGCGTGGATTGGATCAGCGTGACGACCGGATAAGCCTTGCCCTCCACAGTACCGTCGGTGCGGTAATAACTCGCGCTGAAGGGCAAATGCTCCTCGGCGGTTTGCGTGGCAGTGGCCGTGGGCGGTGGAGAAGGCAAGGGTTCCGGGGGAACCGCTGGCGGCGCACAAGCCCACAGAACGGCAGCGCACAGCGCGAGAATGACCAGGGTACAAGCGCTTCTTTTGATCATATAGCTTCCCCTGCAGGATGCCCTGTAATGATACACCATCATCCAAAGGCTAGTGAATGGATGTTTGCTAGGATTACGAACCCGCAGGCGGAACAGCGGCGCCGGCAAAAAGCCCGCGGATGTGCGCCTCCACCGTTGTCAGCCGGTCGTGGCCGATCAGGTCCACCAGGGCGTCCGCTGCCTGGCCGGCCCAGCCCGTGGCGAAGGCCGGCTGATAGGCCGAGGAATCGGCCTGCATTTGCTGCGGCGTCAGCCCCTGCGCCTGCAGATACGCCTGCATCTCCTCCATCGTGACGTCCCGGTGAGCGATTGGCCTGCCGGTGACCTTGGAAAGAATCGCCGCGATGTCGCCGTAGGAATAGGCCTCGGGATAGGTCAGCTCGTAGACCTTGCCCTCGTGACCCCCGCCGGTGAGCACGACCGCGGCGGCCAGCGCCATGTCCTCCCGCGAGGCGAAGTTGACCTTCTGCCCGTTGGCGGCGCTCAAAAAAGCGCCATTGGCCACAGCGCGCTCCATCTCGGGTTTTGTGACGAAATACTCCATGTAGAACGCGTTGCGCAGCACTGTGTGGGCAACGCCCGCCGCCTGCAGCGCGTGCTCCGTGGCGAGGTGCACGTGTTTGAGTGGCGAGCCATGGGCCTCGGGGTAGGCCAGGCCGGTGTATACGATGTGCCGGACTCCGGCATCCCTGGCGGCCTGTATCACAGCGGTGTGCTGGCGGATGCGGCGCACGCCGTCCATGGAAGGGCTGGAGACCAGCAGCAGCCTGTCGGCGCCCCGGAATACTTCGGCGGAAAAACCGGGTTCGTCATAGTCGCCCTTTCGCACTTCCACACCCAGCCGCTCCAACGGCCCGCCCTTGCCCGCATCGCGCGCCACCGCGACGATGCTGCCCGCGGGTACGCCGCGCTGCAATAAATGGCGGATGGCCGACCCACCCAAATGTCCTGTGGCTCCCAAAATAAATATTCTATCCATCAGCTTTGACTCCTCTCTCGCGATGCCGTCTGTTACAGCGTCAGGATAGCGTAGGCAATTGGGACGTCGCAGCAACAGCAGTCACACACAATTTGATGCTCCGCACGATATTCACATGTTGTATGATAATAGCGATTTCATTGGGAGGAAAAGCCATGGAAAACTGGATAGCCCCCACGTCCCTGCGGGCAGCCGGCGCGGTGGAGATGCAGGCACAGGATAACGGCTTTGCTTTTACGACCACGCGGCGCATCCCCTCGGATTTCTGCCGGGAGCACCTGCGGGTGCGCGACCTCGTCGCATTGCCCGGCGTGTATCGCCTGCCGCTGCGCATCGATCTGTCGGTGTACATCGATGAGCCGGGCTTCTATGTGCTGCTGGGCGACGGCCATGTGAACTTCGGCACGCCATGGAACGACAACCGGCGGCTGGACGACATCGTGGAACCCCGGCGCAACACGTTCTTCTTCCACAACCACATGCCCATGGGCCGCTTCGTAGACATCGCCATCGTTTACGACCTAAAGTACATGCAGGTGCTCGTGGACGGCGAGGAGCGCTACTTCTCCACAAAGGAACGCTATATGAAGTCCAAGGTCTTTCCCGAACGCAACGCCCAAGGCTTTGCCGTCGCGCTGGCCTGCGACAAGGGCGTGCATGCCCAGGTGCGGGGCCTGCGCGTGACCGAATATGAGGGCTCAGCGCCCATCAGCCACGGAGCACCGGCCCAGAGAGAGGCCATCAAGGGCAACGAAGTGCCCAGCGATAAGCCTTCCTTTGAGTCGTGCATCGCGCGTTTGCCCGAAGATCTGCGCGCCGAGGTGGAGGCCATGGACACCTGGCTGCGGGCCATGAAGCCTTTGAAGTTCCGCCGCCAGATCGAGACCCACGGCAACAAGATCACCTACGTGGCCGCCGGCGAAGGGCTTTCCTACGCGATCTACCCCAGCAACGATATGCTGGCCCACAGCCTCAATTGGTACATCGTGACCAACGGCAAACCCGAGACCTGGGCCCGCAAGGGCGACCGCATGGAGCGCACGCTGAGCGCCATCGCCCACGACGACCCTGCTCTGGCAGCGCGGCTGTTCGGCAATCTGTGGGAGTGCGTGGGCTGCTATCCGGCGGACCACTGCCTGGCCAGGACGCGCTACACCTTCGCCGGGCGCGCCAAGATCAGCTGCCATGGCCGCATGCGCTTCGCCATGAACGCCGGCGGGTTCGCCGACGCCCGGGCGTTCATCGCTGCGGTGAACGGGCTGCCTTAACCGCGGAGCGACGACGTGACCCCATAGAATCGCATCAGAAAGGATGATACTCATGGAACCCACTGCAACGCAACGGCTGGAGCTGTTCGCCGAAAACACGCAAGCCATCAAGAGCGCGTTCTACTGGCAGAACGCGCAGTTGCGGCGGTTGGCCGCGCTGCTGTACGCCTCGCGGGACCGCCGCGCGGACGCCGAAGCAATCCGCCGCTGCCGCGAGCGCATCCGGGGCAGCGCAGGCCTGTTCTCCTCCTTCCGGGGCAATTCCGAGCTGACAGTGGCCACGCTGCTCTCGCTGGGCGAAGACCCCGACAGCATGCTGGCCGACACCCTAAACGTCTACGAGTCCTTGAAGCGGGCGGGCTTTTGGGCCGGCGACTACCTGGTCATCGCGGCTTACCAGATCGCCTCCGGCGCCCCCCGCCACCGGCACGAGGACGTCATCCGACGGACCAGGGCCTTCTATGAAGGCATGCGAAGCGATCACTTTCTGCTGACCGGCCAGAACGATTACATCTTCTCGGCCATGCTGGGCCTTTCGGACATCGACGTGCCCTCGGGCGTGGAGCGGCTGGAGCGCATCTACCAGGCCATGCGGCCGCAGTTTTGGAGCGGCAGCGGCGTGCAGGCGCTCTCGCAGGTGCTGGTGCTGGGCGGCGACGACACCGCTGCCCAGACCAAGGTGTTGGCTCTGCGGGACACCTTGCGCCGCCAAGGCCTGAAGCTGGACAAGGAATACACACTGCCCGCGCTGGGCGTGCTCTCTCTGCTGCCGGCGCCGGCGGACGCGTTGGCGGGCGAGGTCGCCCAAACCACGCAGGCGCTGCGGGAGAGAAAAGGCTTCAGCGCGTGGTCGGTGACCTCTCAGGAGCTGCTGCTGCTGTCCGCCGGCCTGGTGGCGCTGGGGTGGGTGGATCAGGCCCAGCGCGGCGTGCTGCAGACGGCGCTGGCCACCAGCATCGCCAACCTCGTCATCGCTCAGCAGACCGCCATCGCCGCCGCCGCGGTGGCTTCGTCCACGGCGGCTTCGTCGTCGAACTGACTCTCAGAGGAAGGGTGCGCGTGGGGCCGCCCAGGCCCTTGTTCCTTTTTCGGATTTCCATTCTTTACATCTGCATGTTATAATGTTTCATCGATCATAACCCCGGGCGGTGAAGAACATGCAAGATATCGTAGATACCACAAGCGCATACGAGCAGGCCCGGAAGCGGGCGCGGCGCGCCTACAACCTGAAAGTCTCTTTGGGGCGCAGCGGCAACCTGCCCTATCTGGACGAACTGCTCAGCAACGTGGAAATTGTCAACAAGGAAGTGTTGGGCAACTTCGACCTGCCGCTGAAAAAGATCATCGGAACCTACAGCTCCGGCCGCAGCACGGCCTTTGCGTATAACTTCATGCCGTTGCTGGCGCCGGACACCGAGTTCGCCATGAAGTGGCGCTCCCTCTACCGGCACCAGGTCACCGACGGCATCACGGACCCCATCAAGGTCTATGAATACCTGAACCGCTACTATGTCGTGGAAGGCAACAAGCGGGTCAGCGTCATGAGATTTTTTGACGCCTCGACGATCTCCGGCGACGTGACGCGGCTGATCCCCAAATACGACGAGAACGACGAAACCATCCGCCAGTATTATGAATTCCTGGAGTTCTACCGGGAGTTCAAGCTTTCCAACATCTGGACCAAGTCGCCGGGCGGGTTCCGCCAGATGGCGCAGATGATCCGCTCCATCCGGCTGCCCGAAGACGTACCCGAAGCCGAACGCGGCCGTTACTTCGTGGATAACTACTACACGCCCTTCCGCTCGCTGCTCTACGAGGTAGGCGGCGACCGCATGGGGCTTTCCACCGGTGACGTGTTTCTGCGCTACTTCACGCTGTATCACATCCCGGCGGAGATCACCGAGGAGCGCGTGAAGGCAAAGCTGGAGAAGCTGTGCGAGGAGCTGCGCACCAGCATCGGTTATGAAGATGTGGACCTGCAGATCAAGCCCGATACCACGGAACCCCCGTCCTCGCTGCTGAGCGCCATCATCAACATCGTCAAACCCCGCCAGAAGCTCAAGATCGCTTTCGCCTATTCCGGCAAGCTGGAGGAGAGCAACTGGGCCAAAGCCCACGAAAACGGACGCATACATATGCAGCAGGCGCTGGATAACGACGTGCAGACGACCTATCTGCAAGGTGTGGCCGAAGACCTGAGCGCCTACGCCGCCTTCAAAGCCCTGATCACCCAGGGCTACAATGTCATCTTTGCCACCAGCCCCGCCTTTGCCCACGGCGCGCTCAAGGCCGCGCTGGAATTCCCCCAGGCGCGCATCTTCGTGTGCAGCGAGCTGATGCCCTCACGCCACATGCACACGTATTTCGGGCGCATCTATGAGCCGCGCTTTCTGACCGGCCTGATCGCCGGATCCCTGACCCGCAGCAACATCATAGGCTACGTGGGCAGCTACCCGGTGCGCGGCGTCATCAGCGGTGTGAACGCCTTTGCGCTGGGCGTGCGCACGGTGAACCCCAAGGCCCGCGTTCTCGTGAACTGGGCCTGCCACTGGGAGGAGCCCCACCCCCCCGTCAGCCGCAGCCGGGAGCTGATGGCCGCCGGCGCCGACATCATCAGCCACCAGAACACCTTCACCGGCGTGGGCTTTGAAGGCGAGTACGGCCTATACTCCCTGGAGTGCGAGAACCCCGACTGCGGCGTGGGCCAATACATCGCAACGCCGGTGTGGCATTGGGGCGTGTTCTACGAGAAGGCCGTACGCAACCTGCTGGCCAGCGGCACCGGCGAGGAATACAAGCCCATGCAGTTCTGGTGGGGGCTGGACAGCGGCATCGTGGATGTGATGTATGCCAAGAAATATGTGCCGCTGGAGACCCACAAGCTGGTGCAGATGTTCAAGCGCATGATGATGGAGGACGCCTACAACCCCTTCACCGGCTCCATTCTGGATGTGGACGGCGTGGAGCGCCTGCAAGACGGCCAGACCGCCTCGGTGCAGGAAATCATCGGTATGGATTGGTTCGTACACGGGCTGGAAGGCGACCTGAATGTGGACAGCCTGCCGACGGATATTACCAGCGGATTATTAGAGATGTAGGAGGCGACGAAAAGCCCTCTCCCCTTACCCCTCCCCCGTCACCGTGGGAGGGGTATTTTGATAAGTTTGCCGCATCGTGCCAATGCGGCTATATACCTATTTGCGTGAGACGATTGTTTTTAACAAAATGAGATATTTTTGTTGTTTCAGAACTCGCTGACACCTATAATCGGTCCGGGAACAATCAGGATGTAATTCACCCACCCGGAGGACATATGCCCATGCAGATCGAAAGCATGCACAGCAGCGAGTACTTCGCCGACGGGGAGCCGCCGGTGTTCGTCATGAGCACAAAGCATCACGGCAAGGTGGGCCTGCACACCCATGAGTTTTACGAGCTGGTGTTCATCGAGCGCGGCGTGTCGCTGCACAGCCACCAGGGGCACACCCAGATCCTGACCACCGGCGACGTGTTCATCATATTGCCCGGCGAGGCCCACAGCTACATCAGCGCCTGCAACGCGGCGCTTTACAATTGTCTGTTCACCCCCGAGGCTCTTCACGATATCGCCGCCGATGTGGCAGCCACGCCGGGGCTGGCATGGCTGCAGAGCGGGCGCAGCGGCTTCCACCGCGTGCACGCCGGCCTGGCCGAAATGCAGGAGCTGATGCTGACGCTGGAGAAGATGATGTGGGAGCGCCTGAACCGCGCCGTGGGCTGGCAGCTCAAGGTGCGTTCGCTGTTCTATAGCCTGCTGGGAACCTACGCCCGCCTGTACAGCAACAACGCCTTGAGCGCCGAGGGAGCCAATGCCAACTTTGCCCACATCCTGAACGCCGTTTCCTATATCGAGGAAAACTACAACCACGACATCCAGCTGGGGGATGTGGCCCGGGCGGCAGGGCTGTCGGTGGGTTATCTCTCCAAGCAGTTCAAGAACATATTGGGCGCCTCCCCCGCCGAATATGCCCGCGGCTTTCGTATGGCCAAAGCCGCGGAGCTCTTGCGCAACGAGGCCCTGCCCGTGGCCGACGTGGCCGCCACGCTGGGATTCACCGACCTTTCGCTGTTCTCGCGGCAATTCAAACAGGTAACTGGAATTTCCCCCACAGGTTTTCGAAAGAACCGGTAACACAATGGAGATAATTTTCATTGGTCTGTCGTATTGAGCAAAGGAAGGATTTCCCGCCATCAGGCGCGACCAAAGGGCTTTCCGATCGCCCTTTGGAAACCTTCGGTCCCATCTTTTTTATTTTCTTGTATTATCCTTGGTCCGCATGAAGAACGGCCGCAGCGGAGAGATGACTTTGGTCTGAAAAAAGCTGCGCAGAGTATCATACTGGTTATAGGGCGCGTAGGGTGAAAGGAAGGGCAGCCCCAGGCTGTTATGGGAGGCCAACGTACAGAGTATGATATACACCCCCACCGTGAAGCCCACCAGCCCCAGCATTCCGCTCAACAGCAGCAGCACGAACTTGAACACCCTCAGCGGGTTCACGATCGTATAGTCCGGCGGCACGAAGCTGGCGATGAGCTCCAGCGACACAAGGATCAGCAGCGGCGCGCTGAAGATGCCCGCGGCGATGGCCGCCTGGCCAATGACGATGGCGCCCACGATGCCGATGGCCGAACCGATCTGCTTGGGGATGCGCAGCAGCGATTCGCGCAGCGTTTCGATGACAGTCTCGATGAGTATCGTGCCGAACAGCGCCGAAAAGGGCACATTGGCCCGGGTGCTGGCCAGCGTGATGATGTATTCGCCGCTTAGAAAGTCCGTATGGAAGCTGATCATACACACATACAGCGGCGTCAGCGTAAAGCTCAGCAGCAGAGACAGAAAGCGCAGCGCCTTCATAAAAGCGCCCAGATACACGTTGTCATAGAGATCGTCGCAGGAGGTCAAGAATTCCGATAGATTCTTGGGGGAAATCAGCGCCACACCGCTGCCTTCCACGAGCACGAGGATCTTGCCCTCCAACAGCCCGTTGCATGCCATATCTGAGCGCTCCACTATGCCGAACTGCGGGAACACGACCAGCCGATCCTCCAGCATGCGCTGCAACTGGCCGGATTCCACGATGCCCTCGATGTGGATGCGCTCCAGCCGGCTGCGCAGGTTGTTCAGGTAGTTGTCGTTTGCGATGTCGGCGATGTAGAGCACCGCCACCTGGGTCTTGGTGCGCACGCCTATGCTGTGCATCTCCACCCGCAGGTTCTTGTCCTTGATGCGGTAACGCACCAACGAGAGATTGCTGTCCAGATTTTCGTTGAAGCAATCGGTGGCGCCCCGCAGTGTGTAGGACAGACGGGGGTCTTCGATGGGCTTTTTCTCCACCTTTTTCAAGTTGATGACGACGAAATCCGGCCGGTCCAGGCCCAGAACAATGGTCATGCCGGAGAGTACCAGCGCGTTTAGCTGGGCCAGGTCCCCGGTAACCCGGCAATCCGCCGCGGCGATGATGGAAAAGGCGATGTCCTGGCTGCCCGGCAGCGACCGTTCCGCGGCCAGCCGCTTGTTCAGCGGCTGGATGACGTGTTCGGAGAGCTGCGCCAGGTCTGTGATTTGCTTGATGTACAGCACGCACAGCGTGCCCGTCTCATTGGAAAGGAACCGGCGGGTGATGTTCTGCTCCGGGTCCACTACTTTATCCAGCAACGCGGTGAGCTCGTTTTGCCGGTCGCGCATCGTAGCCTCCTATGGAATCTGCATGTCATTGAGGCCATAGGGCCCCATGGTGCAGGCGATAACCAGATCGATATCGGCTTGATGGAATTTGTCCTGCCAGTCCATGGCTTCAAAGGCATCGGGATAACGGGCGTTGAAGTATTTGTAGAACTCCAGATAGTCGTTCTGATAGGTGACCTGTGCCGCCTCGATGACCTTGCGCACATCCTCGGCCAGAAGGCCGTTGAGCTTGGTATGGAAGCGGTCGAACAACTCCGCCGTCAAAGGGAAATCCTCGCTGCGGTACAGAATGCGGGCCTGCACGTCCAACTCCACCTTGAAGCGCGCCTTCTCGCCATCCCATTCGGGCGTTACCTTGAGGCCCTTGCGCTTGGCCTCCACGGTGATCTTGGCGCTGTTGTACTCCACCTCGTAGTTGAACTTCGCGCCGGGATTGCGCAAAAACACCAGGCCTTTGCTGTTCTCGCCATCTGTGTGCCCCACCATGCGTCCGTTTTTGAAGATGCAATATCCGTTGCGAGATACGTCTCCCTGTTCAAAGATCACCTGCGGCACGACAAAGCCGACCTTTTTGATTGCCAACGCATGCAGCAGGTCTCCCACGGTCGTCACTATCGATTGGCCATCATTGGCAAGGTGGACGATGTCCCTTTCCACGGCAAACCCGATGGAGGCACTGTTCTCCGACTCCCCGTTGAAGATCTCCTCCGGCGACGAAGGCGTCGTGACCAATTGCACGGCTTTGCGATAATCCGCTGTGCCCCGGATGCGGTTGATGTATTCCTCAATGCCGCCCTGGGCGAAGCGCGTGGTAAGAAACACGACCCGCGTGGCGCCCAGATAGATGGGGTTGTCGGCATGTCGGTCCAGGTCAAACTTGGCCTCCACCAGGCTGGCGCCGACGGCGTGCAGAACCGTGAATTCGTTTTTTACCTTCTGCTCGCTGGCTGACGAGGCACTGATGTTGGCGATCTCCACGTAGAAATGATACTGGTTGGTTTCAGGGTCGAAATCCGTGATGACCGCCGTTGTGATGTCCTTTTGCTGAATGTCGGTGGCGTCCCAACAGCCCAGCAGCGGCAGCGCGCACAGCAGCAGCGTCAGTATCTTAATTGCTCTTCGGTACAACATCTTTGCGTATCCTCGTCATGATCATCAGCAGTACCGGCACCCCCAGGCTGGTGAAGGGCGCCATTGCGAATAGAAAGGTATTAAAGTACTTCATATTGGTTCCATAGGACTCCGGCCAGCAACCCAGGGAGAAAGCCACAGCGCCCACCACGGCCATGACCGGCCATTTGCCTGCCCGGGGAAACAGGCTGCAGGCAATGCTGTGGAAGCCATAGTTAAAGATGTTCAGCGTGCACAGGATGGACGCCAACCACCCCACCAGGAAGATAAAGTCCACTCGCCGCAAAATCTCCAGATATGGAGCGTCTATATGGCGAATGGCCACGACCAGCGCATCGTAGTAGTTGATGATGTCCGGCAGGCCAAGGATGGAAAAGCAGCTCTCCACGACAAGGATGTAGAGGATGCCGGCCAGCACCACGCCGCCCATTGCATAGCGGCGCCCCAGCCGCAGGTTGTTTTGGTGGAAGGGCAGCACCGCCAACGTTTCAAAACCCAGAAAGGCCGGCGCCGTGATGGGAATGGCCTTGAGGTAGGTCATCGTCTTGGAAGGGTTGTACAGCGGCAGCAAGTTGTATTTGTCTCCGCCGGCAAACATCAGCAGATGCAAAAAGAAGAAGGTCGGCAGCAGGAAAACCAGCACAAGCTCCAGGATGCGCCCCAGGTTGGTCATCCCCCGGGATGTGGCATACAAACTGGTTAAGACGAGGACGAGCATGGTGACCTTGAGCGGCGTCCTGTAGAGAAAGTCAGCCTTGATGATTTCCGCCGCGCCGCGGGCGACGAAGGAGAAGATGCCCAAAAAGTATACGGCGTACATCACAGCGAACACCACGGACAAGGGTTTGCCCACCAGCCGCTCGCTGTACTCAAAGAGCGTCATGCCGGGGAACTTGCGGTTGAGCGTGGCCAGAATGGCTGTGGGGATCAGGAAAAACAACGTGGACAGCAACAGCGTGAACCAAGCCCCGGTGCCGGCGTTGATGGCCATGGTGGACGGCAGCGAGACCACCGTGAGCCCCACCAAAGCAAGACTTATAAAGGCGAATATCTGCCGGTTGCTAATGGTCTGGTTCAAGTCAAACTCCCAAAAGCGTTTTACGACTATCTTGTCCCCGCGGCTTCGGCTTATTCCGGAGATAACAGATGTTTTCCGACAAAATCGCCGGGTATATATAATTGGAATGAATGCAAAACGCAGTAAATGGGAGGCGAAAGCGCATGGAGTGGTCGGAGAATCTGTCCGTAGGCGTGGAAGAAATCGACGAGCAGCACAAGGAGCTGATCCATCGGGTCAACGAGTTTTACATGGCCATCAAGCAGAACAAGAGCAAGGAAGAGGCCCTGCGGATCCTCAAGTATCTGTCCAGCTATGTCGTCGTGCACTTCGCCGATGAGGAACGTCTGCAGGTCAAATACAACTACCCCGGCTATCTGGAGCACAAAAAGATCCACACCGAATTCATCAAGAGTGTGAAGGAACTGACCGCCTCGGTGGAGCAGGAGGGCGTCAACTCCATGACGTTTATGTCCATCGGCGCTACGCTTTCCAATTGGCTGGTCACCCACATCAGCCAGCAGGACAAGAAGATCGGTGCGCATCTGGACAGCATACTGTAGGCCTCGGGCGCCCGTCGAGACGGCATGATTTACAACCTAAAAATGAATGGAGATGCCAGAGCACCGGCGTCTCCATTTTCACCTTAGTCCTCTCTATGAGAACACATCTTACTCCAATTATTCTTTTTAATTAAAATAATAATATTTGAACGCACAAAGCATAAAAAGTGGCCAGATTTTGCAAATTCGATAAAATTTGACATTGTATTACGTTGATGTAAACATAAGAACAAGTATAATACAAGTACGCTTGTTCATGTTCGGGGGCAATCTATGGATGATATGTTGAGGGATTCCGGCCTTAAGCTGCTCGGGAGAATCCCTTGGGGAACGCACATCAGCCAGATTTACTCATCCAAAGATGAATTCCATTTGCCGGCCTCTTTTATAAAGGCCGGGTTGGGGAACAACGAATTATGCGTATGGATCTATTCACAGAATACGAGCAGCTGCGAGATTGCCTCTTTGATAGAATCACAGGCCGGCGAAATCGGCGGCCATATCCAACGCGGCCAATTGGTCCTCATGCCGTACAGCGACTGGTATTGCAATGACGATGTCAGTTTTAACGAAGTGCGCTTGTCCGCCCAGGTGGCCGATCTGGTAAAGAAAGCGCTGGACCGCGGTTATGACGGACTAAGGGCCGTAGCGGATACCCATTGGCTGGACAAGTGCTACTACAGAGACTTCTCCTGTTATGAAGGCAAGATCAACAGGCTCATTTCAGAATTGCCCATACTGGTCCTCTGCCAATACGACACCGAGAAAATCAACAACGCAGAATTTACGGACATTATTAAGAACCATAGTTACAACATCATCAAGGTGGATAAAGAGCACAAAGTCATCAAAAATACAGGACTGCTTGTCAAGAGCGCCCAATTGGGATCAAGCCACGAGCATTACAAAAGCTTGCTCGATTCGCTGCCCGAGGCCGTCATCATTCATGATTGCGACCGAATTCTGTATTGCAACAACGCCGCGGCGGATATTGCCAGCATGGACGGCCCCAGTGATCTGGTTGGAAAACCGATTAAGGCGCTGATTGCTTCGGAAGCCTGGGATAGCTTCCAGATGCAAATGGAGCGACAGCTTGCGGGCGAACCGCAACCGTATCGACTGCCGAGTCTGTTGGTGGATCGGGACGGGGCCATCAAAGACATCGAGACAATCGCCATTGCCCATCCGTTTCGGGAGTTCCCGGCAATGCTGTGCATCATGAGGGATATCTCCTATCGCAGAGAAATTTCGGTGCTGGAAAACAACCTCCGGGCTGTTTTTGAAAACGACAAAATGAAGGCGGATTATTTCTCCAACATCTCCCATGAATTGAGAACGCCAATCAGCATCATACTGACCGCCCTGCAGATGCTGCAGATGCAGTACAAAACGGCACAGGATTCCAGGTTGAAGTACCACAACATCATTCAGCAAAATTGCTTCCGGCTGCTCAAGCTGATCAACAACATCATAGACAGCAACAAAATCGACGCGGACCTGTTTGCGGTCCACATGGTGAACTGCAACATCGTCGATATCGTCGAGAGCATTGCTACGTCGATTATGGACTATGCGCAGAAGAAAGGTATCAGCTTGTCGTTTACGTCCGATGTGAAGGAAAAGACCATCGCCTGCGATCCCAACGCCATGGAGCGAATCCTGATGAACCTGATTTCCAACGCCCTGAAGTTCACACCCGCCGGCGGCCATGTGAGAGTAGGGCTGACCGATCAGAGGGATCGCGTGGCAATTTCCGTGGCCGATGATGGCATCGGCATCCCGCCGGAAAAACAGCAGATGATATTCGACCGGTTCCGCCAGGCAGCGCAACTGCATATGCGGGAAAACGAGGGCAGCGGCATCGGCCTGTCTCTGGTGAAAGCCCTGGTGGAGAAGCACAACGGCACGGTCAGCGTGGCCAGTGAGGCTGGGCGGGGCAGCGTTTTCACCGTGGAGCTGCCCTGTGTCTTGCTGCCCGAGCCTACAGCACTGATGAGCAACCTCGTGGAGTTGAGCAGGGACAGCGCCGCCGAACGGATTCATATAGAGTTCTCCGATATTTATTCCATCTCCGTAAGGTAGGGGTTATCACCCCAAATGAGATCCACCTTTGAGACCACTCTGTGTGTGAATTCCAGGGTGGTTTTCTTTTGGTTGACAGCCCTATACCGTGTGTATATGATTGCCATGGATTACGCCGAAGGGGGAGCTCTACCATGCACACGCTGCATCTGATCGGAAACGCCCACCTGGACCCGGTGTGGCTGTGGCGATGGCAGGAGGGATACGCCGAGATCAAGGCGACCTTCCGCTCGGCGCTGGACCGCATGGAGGAGTTCCCGGATTTCACCTTCACGTGCGCCGGCGCAAGCTACTACCAATGGGTGGAAGAGAACGAGCCGGAGATGTTCCGGGAGATCCAGGCGCGGGTGGCCCAAGGCCGCTGGAAGCTGGCTGGCGGATGGTGGCTGCAGCCCGACTGCAACCTACCCGGCGGCGAATCTTTCGCCCGGCACGCGCTGTACGCCCAGCGCTACTTTTATGAAAAGTTCGGCCGCATCGCCCGCAGCGGTTACAATGTGGACTCCTTCGGCCACAACGCCATGCTGCCGCAGTTGCTGCGCTTAAGCGGCATGGAAAACTACGTGATGATGCGCCCGGATGAGCGGGAGAAGCATCTGCCTTCTACGGCCTTCTGGTGGCAAAGCCCCGACGGCAGCCGTGTGCTGACCTATCGCATCCCCACGGCTTACAACCTGAACCCGGAACAGAACCTGCCCGGGAAGGCGCAGGCCGTGGCGGCCATCGCCGCGGAGCAGGGCCAGCCGCAAATGCTGTTCTACGGCGTGGGCAACCACGGCGGCGGGCCCACCATCTTGCAGCTGCGCGACGCTGAGGCGCTGCGGGCTGAGCACGGCCCCGATGCCCTGCCCTTCTCGAGCCCCGACGCGTTTTTTGCCGAGCTGCGTGCCGGCGGATACGAGCTGCCCTTGGTGGCCGACGACCTGCAGCACCACGCCAGCGGCTGCTACAGCGCCGTGAGCGAGGTGAAAGCCCTGAACCGCCGCGCCGAGGCGCGCCTGGTGGCCGCCGAGAGCCTGATGACGCTGGCCCACTGCACAGTGGGTCTGCCCTACCGCGCCGACGACTTGCGCCGGGCGTGGCAGGCGGTGCTGTTCCACCAGTTCCACGACATTCTGGGCGGCTGCTCCATACAGCCGGCATACGACGATGCCCGGGAGGCCTACGGCATGGCCCTGCGGTTGGGGGCCGAGGCCCTGAACGCCGCGGCCCAGCGCATCAGTTGGCACATCGACACCGCCTGCGGCGCAGCCTTCCCCACTTCAAAGGATGTAGACTGGCAGGTTTGGGAGATGGCCCAGGGCGGCGCGCCGGTCGTCGTGTTCAACCCGCTGGGCTTCCCGGTGGACACTGCCGTGCAGCTGAGCCGCCAGGTGCGCCGCGTGGAGGACAGCCACGGCAACGCGCTGCCCACCCAGAGCGTGCGCGCCGCCCGCACCAACGGCGGGGATCGTTTCGACACGTTGTTCCACGCGACGATTCCGGCGCTGGGCTATCGGGTGTTCCGCGCCTTCTTGCACAAGGAGGGCGACGCGGCCCCGCCGGCAGGCTCGCTGGAGGCCGGCGACACCTGGCTGCAAAACGACTGGCTGCGGCTGGAGGTGCAGGGCGACGGCATCCGCCTCTATGACCGGCAGAGCGGCGCCGACGTGCTGCGGAGCCCCGGCGCCGTGGGCGTGCTCATAGACGACGAGGCTAGCGACACCTGGGCCCACGGCGTGTTCTCCTTCCGGCAGGAGGCCGGGCGCTTTGGCAATGCTCAGGCCATGCTGCTGGAGAGCGGGCCTTTGCGGGCCACGCTGCGGCTGACGACGAGCTTCGGGGCATCCACGCTGCGCCAGGATTTCACGCTGTGGCGGCACAAGCCCGGCGTGGACGTGGGTGTGCTGCTGAACTTCCAGGAACACCACCGCATGCTCAAGCTGAGCTTCCCGCTGGATGCCGACAGCTGCGCCTGCGACTATGAGATCCCCTACGGCGTGCTGCGCCGGGCCAACGACGGCCGGGAATACCCCGGCCAGAGCTGGGTGGCCATCCATGGCATGATCGCCGCAGGCCAAAGGGGGCTGGCCCTTGCGAACACCGCCAAATACAGCTACGACGCGCTGGACAACGACCTGCGCGTGACAATCGCCCGCAGCGCGCTGTTCGCCGACCACTACGGGCAGCGCGACGGTTTGGGTGAGTTTATGGACCAGGGCATACAATCCTTCCGTTACAGCCTGCTGCCCTTCCACGGAGAAGCGGACCGCCCGGCGCTGGCGCGGCTGGCCATGGAGCTCAACCAGGAGCCCGTGGTCGTGCCGGAGACCTTCCACCGCGGCAGCTTGCCGCAGGAGGGCAGCTTCTTGCGGGTGGACGCGGCCAACGTGCTGCCCTGCGCGCTGAAAGGGGCCGAGGACGGCGACGGTGTCGTGCTGCGCTGCCGGGAGACCGCCGGGCAAGCGGCGGACACGAGCATCGAGCTGCCTTTCGCCGGCGCCCGCTGGCAGGCCGTCTTTGGGCCCTGGGAGATCAAAACCTTCCGCGTGCGCCAAAGCGGGGCGGTGGAAGAGACCAATCTGCTGGAAGGGGAATTGCCATGAGCGCGGTGCAGCTGATCGGCGTGGACATCGGCGGCACCAAGTGTGCGGTTTTGCTGGGGAGCTGGGACCAAGGAACCGGCCAGATGACGCTGGGGCGGCGCATCGCCTTCGCCACCGAGAGCGCCCGGGGCCCACAATACGCCATCGGCCGCATCGTGGAGAGCATAGAGGAGCTGCTGCGCCAAGCGCCCGACGCACCCAGGGCCATCGGCATCAGCTGCGGCGGCCCGCTGGACAGCGTGCGAGGCCTGGTGCTCTCGCCGCCCAACCTGCCCGGTTGGAACGAGCTGCCCATCGCCGCGCAGCTCCGTGACCGCTTCGGCCTGCCGGCGCGGCTGCAGAACGACGCCAACGCCTGCGCCATGGCCGAACACCGCTTCGGCGCCGGGCGGGGCGCGCGGCACATGATCTTTCTGACCTTTGGCACCGGCATGGGCGCTGGGCTGATCCTCAACGACGCGCTGTATGAAGGCGCCTGCGGCATGGCCGGGGAGATCGGCCACCTGCGGCTGGCCCCCATGGGCCCGGTGGGCTTTGGCAAGGCCGGCTCCTTCGAGGGCTTCTGCAGCGGCGGCGGCATCGCGCAGCTGGCGCGGCTGCGGGCTCTGGAACGCCTGCAGGTGGGCGAGCCCGTGGGCTTCTGCCCGGCCATGGCCGATCTGGACGGCCTGAGCGCCCGTACGGTCGCCCAAGCCGCCGACGCCGGCGACCCGCTGGCGCTGGCCATCTACGAGGAGTGCGGCCGTTGGCTGGGCCAGGGCCTAAGCCTGCTCATGGACGCTTTCAACCCCGAGCGCATCGTCATCGGCAGCATCTTCGCCCGGGCCCGGCACCTGCTGTGGCCGCAGGCGCAGCGGGTCATAGAGGCCGAGGCCATCCCCCTGAACCGCGCCGCCTGCCAAGTGGTGCCGGCAGCGCTGGGAGAGCAGATCGGGGATTACGCGGCGCTGGCGATTGCGGCGGACGCGGTGAGGTAGCGGCATCCAGTTACTTGCTCGGTTCTCCAGAAAGATAGAAAAGGATGCTGTGCAACACCCCCTTCTGTCATTCTGAGCGCAGCGAAGAATCTCCCAGTTAAGCAACGTCGACGTTCCCATTGGGAGATTCTTCGGGCACTGCGTGCCCTCTGAATGACAGATGAGAGGTTGCGTAACTAAGTGATCAGACAATCGCATTGGTCTCATGCTATACATGATTCACATGATGGTGCCCGAAGGTTTCCAAAGGGCGACCGGAAAGCCCTTTGGCCCTGGCGCAGGATGCGCCGCAGCCCAGCGTCGCCTTGTGCGGCTCTGCCGCACTCGCCGACCGGATGTCGGCGAGGCGATGCGCAGGGTCGCGCTCACAAGCGTGAAATCCTATCCAAACGGGGAGAGACTTGCACCAACCATGCTCAACACCAACATCGGCCGACCAACCCGGAACTTGTTCCAGCAGCTCATCACGACCGCCCGCAAGGATCTGTTCCTGACCATCGCGCTGTTAGCCGCGATCCTGACTTCATTCTTCGGCCTTCCCAGGGCGGAATATATCGACTTCAAGGTCATCCTGTGCCTGTTCGAGCTGATGGTCATCGTGAAGGCCTTCGAGGAATACGCGCTGCTGCAGGCCATCGCCGTGGGCATCCTGCGCCGGTGCGGCGACGAGCGGCTGCTGACGCAGGCGCTGTGCCTGATCACCTTTGTGTTCGCGATGTTCGTGACCAACGACGTGGCATTGCTGACGATGATCCCGATTCTGATCGTCATCAGCCGCAAGAGCAGCTATAACATGACGCTGCCGGCGGTGTTCGTCACCGTGGCGGCCAACCTGGGCAGCAGCCTTACGCCCATCGGCAACCCGCAGAACCTGTTCCTCTATTCCCACTACGACATGACGCTGGGCGGCTTTTTGAGCCAGGCGCTGCCGCTGGGCGGGGCGGGGCTGGCGCTGGTGCTGGCCATGGGCTTTTTCGTTCGCCCCGCGCAGATACAGGTTGTCGTCGTGGAAGGAGCCATGCGCCGCGGCTGGCGTCTGCCGGCCTTTGGTGTGCTGGGCGTGGCGGCGGTGCTGTCGGTCGTGGGCGCGCTGCCGTGGCTGCCCACCTTCTTCGTGGTGGCGGCGGCCACGGCGGTCATGAACCCCCGCATCCTGCTGCGGGCGGATTACAAGCTGCTGCTGACCTTTGT
>JAEZSC010000183.1 GCA_023422005.1 Bacillota bacterium
CGCTGCTGGCCCAGGACATCGACCCCAAGACCGCGTGGGCGCTGCGCAACCTGCACCTGTTCCCTGTGGAAGCCAACACCGCCGACTATGAAATGCTGCTGCGGGTGCCGGGCCTGGGCGTCACGTCTGCCAAGCGCATCGTGTCTGCCCGGCGTATGGGCGCGCTGACCTTCGACATCCTGCGGCGCATCGGCGTGTCTCTCAAGCGCAGCCAGTTCTTTCTGACCTGCGGCGGGCGCATGCAGCAGCGTGTGCTGCCCGACGCACCCGTTCTGCGCGGTGTGCTGGCCGGGCAGCGGGGTTTTGAGCAAATGACGCTGGAGATGTAGCCAAGCCGCTATAACTGCTGGCGTTACGATGCAGCAACTATTCCTCGAGGCTGAAGTTCCATTTGCGGAGTAGATATTGTAATTATCTGTTTTGTGTTTTGCTTATTGCTGGAAAATGTTCGTAACGATTTCATCATTAAATAAATTATATATATTTGTGCCGCACATTTTATCAAAACAGTCTTTTAGCGCTAGGAAGGAATCCCATCTTCTTACAGTGAATCCGTCAAACCCATTTCTCCTTGAAACATCCAGCATCCTTTTCTCCATTAGGCAAATGCCTTGCGCCGTTCCGAGGCAGTCACAGAGTTGGATTAATTTATCATAATCGTTATATGTGGTTTCAGATAAAAACGCAGTGATTACAGCCAGTTCTTTATCGGTACAATTCATATCCGACCCGCCATACGCCCTAATGTCCTGATGCGGAAAGGAATGGGAAAGACATATTCTCGCGACTTTTTCATACCCCTTTTTTAACATGAGCTCGTAGCCTAGATATATATGGCATGTCCTTCCTTTACCATTGTGGTAGCCATAATATCCGATATCATGTAATAACCCCGAGACATATGCTCTATCCGGGTCTAGGCTGCTCTTGTGTGCGATCGTCTCCGCTGCTCTGGCAACAGCTCTGCAATGCTCCGTCCATGGTCCAGCATTTTGCTTAGTCGCCCATATTAAGAGTTTTTCAGCTTCATCTCTTGATGGTAATGAATCATGAAAGTCCATGTTGATTTTCTCCGTCCAGAGATGCAAAGGAGAATGGGGCTCCGATAATTTACGTTTATCTCTTGTGAGCATAACAAAAAAGAAGAGTATATTGCAATGGTTTTCTATGTTGGTTCACTTTCCTGGTGCGGTGGAATCAATATATGCAAAATCAAACCCACAGGTAAGGCATTCCTATCTTGGCGAATCCACCCCGCTTGATGTATAATCTGTCTATATGGAAGCAATTCCACATTGTAATGCTTTTCCATGTCTTTTCCACTTGGCCTATGTAATATTTCGAATGGAACGAGGAGCGCTCCCATGAAGAACGGATGGAAATTCATCGACGGCGCGGGCAGCTTCGCGCTGGAAAACCCGCAGAACAGCAGCGATCTGTATTTCCCGCTGGCCAACGAGGGCGGCCTGATGGCCGCCATATCGCCCACGCTGACCGGCGACAGCAAGACCAGCCAGAACAGCTTTCTGCTGCAGCCGGTCAGCGCCGAGGACCTGCACGCGCTGAAGGCCGGCCGCAACTTCTGGGTGCATACGGAAGGCTTTGGGGCATGGTCGGCGGCGGGCGCATCGGCAGCTCAGCAGGCCGCGCAGTTCGGCTCCGGCGGCGACACCGCGCGCCTGGAGGCTGGCTTCCTATGGCACAAGCTGACCCGGGAGAACGCCGCGCTCGGCCTGCGGGCGGAAACCACCAGCCTGGTGCCCCAGGGCGGCGACGCGCTGGAACTGATGCGCGTGCGCTTGACCAACATCGGTATTAAGTCTGTCACGTATACCGCCACCGCCGCGATACCGGTGTACGGCCGCTCGGCGGACAACGTGCGCGACCATCGCCACGTCACCGGCTTGCTGGGCCGGGCGCGGGTGCTGCCCGACGGTGTGGATGTGTGCCCCGCCATGACCTTTGACGAGCGCGGGCATAAGCCCAACGCGCTGCGCTATGTGGTGCTGGCCTCCGAGGGCGACGGCACACTGCCCGCGGGCGTGTTCGCCGACCGGGAGGACTTCGTTGGCGAGGGCGGCTCACTGGAATGGCCCGAGGCCGTGGTGAGCAACCGCGCGCCGACGGCACGGCCCGGCGACCGGGTGGATGGCTTTGAGACCGTGGGCGCGCCGCGCTTCGCGGCCAAAACGCTGCCGCCGGGTCACAGTGCCGAATACATCGTCGCCATGGCCATAGCTACTGATGATACCGCCGTGGAGCGGGCGCGAGCGGCCTTGAACTCGACGGCATTCCAGCGGCACTTTGAGGATACGGAGGCCTTCTGGGCGGCCAAGCTGGGCAAGACCGCCTTCCATAGCGGCGACGCGGACTTTGACCGCTGGATGCGCTGGGTCACGCTGCAGCCGGTGCTGCGGCGCATCTACGGCTGCTCCTTCCTGCCGCACCACGACTACGGCAAGGGCGGGCGCGGCTGGCGAGACCTGTGGCAGGATTGCCTTGCGCTGCTGGTGCTGGAGCCGGAGACCGCTCGGGACCAGCTGTGGAACAACTTCGGCGGCGTGCGCATGGACGGCACCAACGCCACGATCATAGGGAGCAAACCTGGGGAGTTCATCGCCGACCGCAACAACATCAGCCGCGTGTGGAGCGACCACGGCGCGTGGCCGCTGTTCACGACGCTGCTGTATGTGGACAACACCGGCGACACCGGCTTCCTCTTTGAGAAGCAGACCTATTTCAAGGACCGGCTGACCATGCGCTCCCGCGAGGTGGACGAGCGCTGGGCGCCGGAGCAAGGCAACCGCGTGCGCACCGTGTCGGGCGATGTTTACGAGGGCACGGTGTTGGAGCACCTGCTGCTGCAGAACGCCACGGCGTTCTTCAACGTGGGCGACCACGGCAACATCCGTCTGGAGAACGCCGACTGGAACGACGCGCTGGACCTGGCTTGGGACAAGGGTGAGACCGTGGCGTTTACATCGTTCTATGCCGGCAACCTGTTGAGCCTGGCGGCGCTGCTGCGGGCTCTCAAGGCACAGGGTGTGTTCACGGTGGAGGTGGCCGCCGAGATGGCGCAGCTATTCGACACGCTGGGCCAAGCCGTGGATTATGCCAGCCCCGCCGCCAAGCGCGCCCGGCTGGCCGCCTACTATGCCCAGACGCGGCACACGCTCAGCGGTGAGCGGGCAGCGCTGGACACCGCCACGCTGGCCGACGACCTGGAGAAGAAGGGCCGCCAATTGAGCGAGCACATCCGCAGCCATGAATGGCTGTCCGTGGGTGACGGCGGCTGGTTCAACGGCTATTATGACAACGCCGGCCTGCCGTTGGAAGGCCGGCGGGCGGACCACACGCGCATGACGCTGACCGGCCAGGTGTTCGCTCTGATGATGGGCGTGGCCAGCGAGGAGCAGGTGACCCGGGCGGCAGCCAGCGTGCGCGAGCATTTGCGGGACCCGCAGCTGGGCGGCTACCGGCTCAACACCGATTTCCACGAGGTCAAGCTGGACATGGGCCGCTGCTTCGGCTTTGCCTACGGGCACAAGGAGAACGGCGCTGTCTTCAGCCACATGGCCGTCATGTATGCCAGCGCCCTGTACCGCCGGGGCCGCGCCGCCGACGGGTGGGATGTGCTTGGCAGCCTGTACGCGTTGAGCACTGACTTTGAGCGTGCCCGCATCTACCCCGGCATTCCGGAATACTTCAACCCCAAGGGCAGGGGCCTGTACCACTACCTGACCGGTTCGGCCAGCTGGTATCTGCTGGTGTTGCTGGGCGATGTGTACGGCGTGCGCGGCCGTATGGGCGACCTGACGCTGCAGCCGGCGCTTCTAGCGTCGCAGTTTGATTGCGACGGCTGTGCCGCGGCGGATGCGATGTTCGCCGGGCGGGCGCTGCGGGTGGAGTACCGCAACCCCCAGCGGCTGGAAGCCGGGCAGTATGCCGTGGGCGCGGTGACGCTGGACGGCGCGCCGCTGGCCGTGGATGCCGGCGACGTCGTGATCCCCTGTGCAGCGCTGACGGCGCTGGACACGGCGGAGCGCCATACGCTCAGCATTGAACTGATTCCCAAGAACGTTTGAGGAGGCCCTTATGACTGTTCGCTATTCCTTTGCCGACAGCAACGCTTTCGTGATTCAGGGCTATGACAAGGCCAAGACCTTTGCCAGCTTTCTGCCGGGCATCGCCGGGCTGGACGGCATCCCCATGTGGTCGTTCTACGTGAACCGCGGCCAGGCCATGGGCAGCTTCGGCGTGCGCGATAAGAACGGCGCCATCATGGAGTTCTTCCCGGCCAACATACTGTGCCGCCATGTGGAGCGCCAGGGCTTCCGCACCTTTGTGCGGGTGGATGGGGCTGTCCACGAGATCTTCTCTTCCACCAGCGCCGACGACGTGACCCGCACGATGACCGTGGAAGCCAACCGCATCGCCGTGGGCGAGGAAAACCGCACGCTGGGCCTGCGGGTCACGGCCAGCTATTTCACTTTGCCCCACGAGGACATCGCAGCCATCGTGCGCAAGGTCGTCATTGAGTCTCTGGACGGTAAAGCCAGAGAATTTGAACTGCTCGATGGCTTGCCGCAGATACTGCCCTACGGCGTTGGCAACGGCGACTTCCAGGCCATGGCCAACCTGATGCGCTCTTGGTTCGACGTGTTCAACACGGAAAACCTCATTCCATTCTACAAGGTTCGCGCCTCCACGGCGGATTCGGTGGAGGTCTCCGAGGTCAACCAGGGCAACTTCTATCTGAGCTTCTCCACGCAGAGCGGCGGCTTGATCCCGCCGGTCTACGATATGGACGTGATCTTTGGCGCCAACACGGCCTTGAGCGCCCCCGACGGCTGGCAGGGCCCCGCCGACGCGCTTCACACCCGGCCCCAGGTGCCCCAGAATAAGGTCAGCGGCGGTTTCTCCGGCGTCACGGTGCGCCTGGAGGATTCCTTCACGCTGTACAGCGTCATCGGCCACGCCGACAGCCCCCGGCGCATCAACGCCAAGGCGGCGGCCTTCACACCCGAGGCCATGGAGCGCGCTGAGGCGCGAGCCGTGGAGCTCGTGGAAACGCTGCTGGCCGACGTGGCCACCCGCACGGCCAACCCGCTCTTTGACCGCTACGTTGGCCAGTGCCACCTGGACAACCTGTTGCGCGGCGGGCGCCCGCTGATCTTCGACGCCGACGGCGGCAAGCATGTCTACCATGTTTATTCCCGTAAGCATGGAGACACCGAGCGCGAGTACAACTTCTTTTCTCTGGAGCCGGCTTTCTACAGCCAGGGCAACGGCAACTACCGCGACGTGTGCCAGAACCGCCGCAATGACGTGCTTCTAAACCCTGAAGTTGGCAGCTTTAACGTGCGCCATTTCCTGAGCCTGATACAGGCCGACGGTTACAATCCGCTGCAGGTAAAGGGTTGCCTCTTCACGCTGAAACCCGACGCGCTGGAAGGCGTGCTGGCCCAGGCCCCGGGCCTGCGGGCGCAGCTTGCCAAGCTGTTGAGCGGGCCCTACACGCCGGGGCAGCTGATGACGCTGCTGCACCGCGCGCCGGACGCGTTGGCCGCGCCGGCGGAGCAGTTGCTGCAGCTGGCGCTTTCGCAATCGGAGCAGACCTTCGAGGCCGAGTTCGGTGAGGGCTATTGGAGCGACCACTGGACATATCTGATGGATCTGGTGGATACGTATCTGACCGTGTACCCGGATCGTGAGGAGGCTTTCCTCTTCGACGAAGGCGGCTACCGCTTCTTCTACAGCCCGGTGCATGTGCTGCCCAGGGCGGACAAATACGTGCTGTCCGGCGACCGCGTGCGCCAGATCGGCGCGTTGCAGGAGCCTCACAACCACAATGAGCTGCGCAAGACCGCATGGCTGCGCACGGAAGCCGGCAAAGGGGATATCTACCAAACCACGCTGCTCGCCAAGCTTTTGAACCTGGCGCTGATGAAGTTTGCAAACCTGGACCCCGAGGGCATGGGCGTGGAGATGGAAGGCGGCCGCCCCGGCTGGAACGACGCGCTCAACGGCCTACCCGGCGTGTTCGGCAGTGGCCTGGGCGAGACGGCGGAGCTGCTGCGCCTCGTAAATTTCTTGGAGGCTGCCAGCCGCCATGGGCGCCAAGTGGCGCTGTTCGCCGAAGCTGCGGACCTGCTGGCGGGGGTGCTGCCCCTGGCGCGGGCCAGCCTGCGCGGCGAGCTCAATGACTTTGACTACTGGGATAAAGTGAACGCGCTCAAGGAGGCCTATCGCGAGGCCGTCCGCGCCGGCATCGGTGGGCAGGAGCGCACCTTAAGCGCCGTGCAGCTCCAGGATGCCGCCGGGATTATGGCGGCCAAGCTGCGCGCCGGCCTCGCCAAGGCCCAGGCGCTGGGCGATGGGGTGATCCCGACGTTCTTCACCTTCGAAGCCACCGCGTGGCAGCAAACCGGGCGGCACAACCCGGTCAATGGCTACCCGTGCGTGGCGGTACAGGGCTTCAGGGCGCAGCCGCTGCCGGCCTTCCTGGAAGGCCCGGCCCGCCTGCTCAAGACCCTTGGCGACCCCGACGAGGCCCGCTCGCTCTATGAGGGCGTGAAGGCCAGCGATCTATACGACAAGGCGTTGGGCATGTACCAGACATCGGTGTCGCTGGAGGCCACGCCCCACGACATCGGCCGCCTGCGGGCCTTCACCGCCGGCTGGCTGGAGCGCGAGTCCATCTTCCTGCATATGGAGTACAAGTTCCTTTACGCCATGCTCAAGAGCGGTCTCCATGAGCCCTTCTTCCGGGACATCCGCACGGCGTTGATCCCCTTCCTGGACCCGGCGGTGTACGGCCGCAGCACGCTGGAAAATTCGTCCTTCCTGGCCAGCTCCGCCAACCCCGACCCGGCCAACCATGGCCGCGGCTTCGTGGCGCGGCTGAGCGGCTCCACCGCCGAGATGCTCAGCATGTGGTTCGCCATGATGGCCGGGCATCAGCCCTTCGCTGCCCAAGGCGGCGAACTGACGCTGACGCTGCGGCCCATCCTGCCGGCGTGGCTGTTCGATGAAGCGGGGGAGGCGGGCTTCCGCTTCCTGGGCCACACCGAGGTCATCTATCGCAACACCGCCAAGAAGGACACCTTCGGTGCCGATGGTGTGGCTCCGGTTCGCTACACGATGTGGAGCAAGGATGGCGTCCGGTCACTGGTGCAGGGCGCGAGCTTAAGCAGCGCCCTGGCGCAGGCGGTGCGCGAAGGCGAATACACGCGCATTGTCGTAGACTTGGAGTAGCGGTCATATGAAAAGCGGGGGCAACTTGAGGTTGCTCCCGCTTTGTCGTATTGTGGGTGGGACCCAACGATTTATGCCCTGCGCATTGTTCCGGAGTAGGGGCTGTCGCCCTTGGGGCCGGATACCTCGGTGAGCTCACCCGCGCGCACCATGGCCTGCAGCCGCAGGAACAGCCAGCGGTCGCCAACGCCTGGCATCCGCATCAACGTTTTACCGATGGCCAGTGCGACCCGGAACTCTCCGTCGGGCAGGTTCGCCCGAAGCGCGAAGTCATAGAAATCCTCGGGAACGCCCATGAGACTGCCGTTGACGACGGCCCGCAGCGGCGCGTTCTCCCCCATGAGCTCCCGCCAGGCATGGGCATAATCCCTGCGCAACAAGTCGCCTATGGGCTGCTCATAAGCCGCCAGCGCGGCAAATGCTTCCGCGTCGATTTCCCCGGTGCCGCGATAGCATGTAACGGTCTGCCTCTCTTCATTCACGATGCGGTCTGGCACGAATACCACGGACAGCGGCGCACTGGCATCGTGGAGCATGTGGCAGACGAGATACAGGCCGCACAGCTCCGCCGGGTCGCCGGGGCATACCCACATGCGCACGGCCTCCTGCGATTCGCTGGCTTGCCGCAGCCGCTCCAGCGCGCGTTGATCGGTCTTCCAGATTTCATCGGAAACGCCGGGAAAGTCCCCGTACAGATCGTCCAGAACCTTCTTGCGTCCAGCCATATCGGTATTCATATCGGAGATGCCGCCAATGTCCAGCGCCAATGTCAGGGCAGCCACATCGGCGCAGGAGCCTTCCAGCGAATGGGCCATTTTCAATGCGCCGCCGGCGCTTTCGCCAAAGGCAAGCTCGATCATGGCGCAGTCCTCCTATTCCTCCTCGGCTGGCTCTCCCTTGCCTCCGTGCCAACCGATAATCGTATCCAGGTTCACGTCGTGGATGCTGCGGAAGATATGAGCGGCCACGTCGGGGTTGGTCTGGCTGAGCTTTTTGATCAGCGCCTTGACCTCGTGGCGCTTGGAGCCCATACCCTCGTCGCCCAGCGCGCAGTTCTCGGTCAGCCGGCACGCGCACTGTATGAAGCTTAGATCATTGTGCCGCCGCCACGCCACGATGTCCGCCTCCTTGACGCGGTACATGGGGCGGATGAGCTGCATGCCCTGCCAGTTGGTGCTGCTGAGTTTGGGCATCATCGTGCGGAACTCGCCGTTGTAAAAGAGGCTCATGAGCACCGTCTCCACCACGTCGTCAAAGTGGTGCCCCAGCGCGATCTTGTTGCAGCCGGCCTCCTGGGCGTGGCGGTAGAGATAGCCCCGGCGCATGCGGGCGCACAGGTAGCACGGGTTCTTGTTCAGCTTGGCCACGTAGTTGAAGATCGGCGCATCGAACACCTCGATGGGCAGGTTCAGAAAGGCGGCGTTCTCCTCGATGCGCGCCCGGTTGACCGGTGCGTAGCCCGGGTCCATGACGACATAGCGCAGCTCGAAGGGGAAGTCGCTGTAGCGCTGCAGCAGCTGCAGGCACTTGGCCATCAGTATGGAATCCTTGCCGCCGGAGATGCACACGGCGATGCGGTCACCGGGGTCAATGAGCTTGTATTCGTGGACGCCGGCCAAAAAGGGCCGCCAGATCTGCTTTCGGTATTTCTTGGTGATGCTGTGTTCGGCCTGCTCCAGCGGCGTCATGGGCGCTCCTTTCCCGTCTCGGCGATGGCTTGGGGCAGCGCCTGTAAAAAGGCGTCAATCTCCCTTGCTGTGGTGTGGCGGCTCAGGCTGACCCGCAGCGTGGACATCGCCGCGCGCCGGTCGCCCGTGAGCGCCAGCACCGGCGTGGATGGTGCGCCAGGCGCGCAGCAGGCCGACTTCGTGGACACATAAATGTCCCTCTGGCTCAGGTGTTGCAGCACAACTTCGGTGTTCACGCCGGGCAGGCTGAAGTTCAGTATGAACGGCGACGCGCCGGCGGGGCTGTTGACGCGCACGCCGGGCAGCTTGGTCAGCCCGTCCCGCAAAGCGCGGTTTAGCGCCGAAGCGTGGCCCAAGGCCTCGGGCTGGGCCTGTACGGCAGCCGTCAGCGCCTGCTCCAGGCTGGCGGCCAGCGCCAGCGCCGGTGTGCCGCTGCGCCAGGGTGTGTCGCTTAACCCTCCGTGCATCTGGGGTTCCAGCAGCACGCCGCGGCGCAGCACCAATGCGCCTGCGCCTGTCAGCCCGTGGAACTTGTGGGCGGTCAGCGAGACAGCATCCGCACCTTCGAGGTTTAGATGAACTTTTCCCACGGCCTGGGTGGCATCGGTGTGCAAGGCGCAGTGGGGCAGTGCGGACGTCAGCCGCGCAATGTCCTGCAGCGGCTGGACAACGCCCAGCTCGCTGTCCACGGCGCACACGGTCACGAGGATGGTGTCCGGCCGCAGTGCGGCGCGCAGCGCGTCCAGGTCCACAGTGCCGTCGGCGCGCAGCTCTGCGTATTCCACCTCGAAGCCCTGAGCGGCCAGGTGGGCCAGCGGGCCGCTGACCGACGCGTGCTCCAGCTTGGTCGTGAGGATGTGGCGGCCCAGTTTGCGGCGCTTTTCGCAGATGCCCTTGATGGCCAGATTGTTGCTTTCGGTGGCGCCGCCGGTCAGCACAACTTCGTTGGGTTGCGCGCCCAGCGCCGCGGCGATGGCCCCCATGGCCTGCTCCCAGCGGGCGCGGGCGGCCAGGCCCGCGTCGTGGCGGGCGTTGGGGTTGGCGGGAAATTGCATCGCCACATCATGGAAAACCCGCAGTACCTGCGGGTCCACGGGCGTATTGGCGGCGTTATCCAGATAGATCATGACGCTATTATAGGGCGCAAAGCGGCTTCGGGCAAGCCTTCGCCTTTCGCCGACGATGCTGCGGCGTCGTCGGCGATTCAGACGACTTGTCATAGCTATTCGTTATCGCTCGCCGCACTGGTCGCCGAGCGATATCTTAGCTTTTAGAACTCATACTATATACTTAAGAGACGATTTCGCCTGTGGGCGGATTTTTAAACATCCTCGCACATGCTTGTCGGTTCCTCCCGCCGGATGAACCGTCGGTCGGTTCCGTTATTCTTCAGCAACAATTATTTGTTGTTGAGATAAGCTTTTATGCTTACTCTAAACTCTGTCAGACGGCTTGCTTAGCGGCGGCTTTTTCCTTAGCCTGGGCTCGGACATAATCGATGATGCTCTTGCCGGCCATGGCGCCCTGGCCCACGGCCACGGCGATCTGGCGCAGGCCACCGGTGCAGTCGCCGGCGGCAAACACGCCGTCCAGGTTGGTGCGGCCGTCTTCGTCCACGACGATGGCGTTGTTCTCGGTGAACACGCCCAGCTTGGCCGCGAAATCCACGCTGGATGCCGTGCCCTGGGCCACAAACAGGCCGTCCAGAGGCACTTCTTCATCGGCCAGCGCCACTGCGCTCAGCGTGTCCTGGCCCTTGAGCGCTGTGATGGGGCGGGTGTCCATGGTGAAGCGCGCCCCGTGTGCGGCATAATCACCGGTGAAGCGAGGCGGTTGGCCGTTGGTGAAGATCGTGATATCGTTTGTCAGAGGCAAGAGCTCCAGCGCTTCCTGTACGGCGTAGTTGCCGTTGCCCAGGATGCCCACGCGGCGGTTGCGGAAGAAGAAGCCGTCACAGGTCGTGCAATAGCTGACGCCGCGGCCCTCAAGCTCCGTGATGCCCGCGATGTTGGGCCGCCGGGGCGGCTGGCCCGTGGCGATCAGCAGCGCCTTCGCCCGGTATTGCCCTGCGTCGGTGGTCACCAGATAGCCGTCGTCGGGCTCTATGGCGGTGACCTGCTCTTCGCGCAGCGCCACGCCCAACCGTTGCGCCTGCTTGACGCCGGCCTGCAGCAGCTGCGGGCCGCTGACCGGCTGCTCAAAGCCGAAGTAGTTCTCGATCTGAGCGGCTTTATCCAGGGCGCTGCCAGTGCTGCCCAATACAAGCGTGGAAAGCTTGGCCCGCGCCGTATACAGTGCCGCCGACAACCCCGCCGGCCCCCGGCCTATAATGATGACATCGTATTGCGTCATTTGAAGCACCGCCTTTTTTTCGCGGAAAGACCCCGCTTTGTGTAACACAATGGTACATCAAAGCATAGTATATTGTTTGTGACTTTTGTTGCTCTGGAGCTGTTGCGCATGAAATGCATGTAGAGGGAACGGATTTCGCGCCTTTAAGGCGCGACCAAAGGGCTTTCCGATCGCCCTTTGGAAACCTTCGGCCCAATATGGGTAATGATGTTAATCTAAAAAAGTTATTGTTTCTCCGGTTCCAGTGCCCGGGCCAGACGTTGGTATTTTTCGGCGTCCTCACGCCGGCCGGTGCGGGCGCTGGCCACGGCCAGCAGGCGGTAAACCGTGCCGTCCAGCGGGTTCTCAGCCAGCGCCTTTTTCAGTTCCATCAGGGCTTCCTGGTCTTTGCCCTCCTGCAGCAGCCGCCGGGCAGCCAGCGCCCGGTCCGGGCGCAGCGCCTCCTGGAGCACATGGCGCAGCTTGTCGGCGGTGAAGGGCTTGTGCAGATAGGCCACGGCGCCCATCTGTGTGCATTCCACTGCGTTTTTCACCGTTGCATAAGCGGTGATGATGATGACGGGCATGGCGCTGCCCTCGGCGCGGATGGCGCGCAGCACTTCCGTGCCGCTCAGGGTGGGCATCTTGATGTCCAGAAAGGCCAAGTGGAATTCTTCGCTGCGCAGCCGCTGCAGCGCTTGCTCACCGTCCGCCGCTTCCTCCACGGCGTAGCCTTCCATCTCCAGGCACTTGCGCACCAGCATGCGGATGTTCTTGGTGTCGTCGGCCACCAACACGCGTTTCATGTTTCCTCCCCGGAGATGCGCAGCGTGAACGTGAAGGTGCTGCCCTTGCCGGCTTCGCTGCGCACCCAGATATCGCCGCCGTGAGCGCGCACAATCTCTTTGGATACCGAAAGCCCCAGGCCGGTGCCGCGCACCTCGATGTCGCTGCCCTCCGCCGACACGAACTTGTCGAAGATGCGCTCCAGATATTGCGGCGCAATGCCGATGCCGGTGTCGCGTACGGACACCTGCACATAGGAGCCTTCGGCCAGAGAGGTGACGTCGACGGCGTTGCCGGCATCGGAATAGTTGATGGCGTTGCTGATCAGGTTGTTGAGCACCCAACGGATCTTCTCGAAATCGGCGATGACCGCGGGCAGGTCTTCGCCCACGGCGCAGCGCAACGCGATACCGCGGCGCTGGGCTGTGTCCCGAAAGCTCTCCACACAGGCCGCGGCGATGTCGGCTGTGCAGCAGGGTTTCATGTGATAGACTTGACGGCCGGACTCGATGCGCATGAGCTCCAGCAGCTCGTTGACCAGCGTCAGCAGCCGCTCGCCATCTTCGGCGATGGTCTGCACCGCCTGCACCTGGTCGGTGCTCAGGGTTCCCAGGCCGCCCTCGCCCAGCATGCTGGACGCCATCAGGATGGATGTCAGCGGCGTCTTGAATTCATGGGAGATGGAGGCCAGAAAGTCCGTGCGCACCTTCTCCAGCTCCTTGATGTCGGTGATGTCATGCAGCGCCAGTATGATGCCGGAGACGGCACTGTCTGGGCTGTGCAGACGCGTGGCTGCCAGGTTGAAATAGCGTTCGCCGTCCTGATACAGCGTCATCTGCCGGCCGCCGGTGTCGGCCACCAGAGCCTCTATGCACCGGAACAGCGCGCCGTCATGGATGACTTCCAGAAAATGACGGCCCACCGATTCCAGGGCGTCGATGCGGAAATAGTCGGCGCAGGCCTCGTTGATCAATTGAATGTGCCAGCGGGCGTCCAGCACCATGAGCGGGTCGGAGATGCTCTGGACGATGGCAACCGAGCGGTTGCGCTCGTTCAGCAGCGTACCCAGGTTGCTGCGTTCGTAGTCTTGCAGGCGGCGCGTCATGTGGTTGAACTCCATGGCCAACTGCCCGGCCTCGTCACGCGCACCTACGTCCACGCTCAGCCCCAGGTTGCCTTCGCGCACTTGCCGGATGTGCTCCGAGAGTGTCTGTATGGGGCGCAGGAAGCGCCGAATGAAGAACTGCGAGATCACAAGCCCCGCTGCCAGCACAAGCAGGGCCACCCCCAGCAGCGCCTCCATGGAGCGCCGGGCGTCGCCGGTGGTGCGGTCCTTAGCGGCGAACATGGCACGCTCGTTGATCTGCACGAGCTGCCGGCAACGCTCCTTGATGCGCTCGAAGAGGGGCTGTATGCTGTTCAGATATATGTCCCGCGCTGCCGGGCCTTGCAGCCCATTGGCCTGCAGGTCGTACAGCGTGCGGCTGTAGAGGTCATAATCGGAGCGCAGGCCTCCCAGCACGTCCAGCTCACCGTTCTCGGTCACATTGTCCGTTTCGATGTTCAGCCAGCGTTCGAAGTCGTTTTGGTTTTGGGAGAACTGCTCGATGCCCTGCTGCCGATCCACGCCGATGTACATGAGAACCGCGCTGTCCTGGCGCTCGATAGCCTCCATCATGCGATATATCGCGTCGATGCTCTTATAGTTCTCGGTCATCAAAGCGTCGACGGAGCGCTCCAAGCGGAACAGGTTCCACGCGCCGGCCAGCCCTGCCAGCGCTGCCAGCAGGGTTAGCCCCAGATAGACCAAGGTGAATTTGCCGCGCAGCGTCCTGATCATGTTTCCGTCCGTTTGTTTGAATTAAGCCCAGTATACGGTCGCAGGGTGGTTTGTCAACCGCGCCGGGTTGCGCTCACTCGTAAACATCATTGTCGGTCGTAACCTCATGATCGTCCTTGAGTTGGAAGGGCATTACCGCCACGACGATGTGCTTGTGAAGGAGCAGGTGGCGCGCGATGGACCGCCGCGTGTGGTTGTGCAGCAGGTGGTGCCACCACCGGCACACAGAGAGCTGCGGCAGTATTACCGTGATGATGTCGTCCTTGCGGTGGTCGTACTCCTCGGATTCGATGAACTCCAGCAACGGCCGGGGCACCCGGCGGGTTGGCGAAAGGCGGATGATGTAAGGGATGTCGGTGTTCAGCTTGTTCCATCGCTCGCGCAGCTTGGCCTCCGTGGCGTCGTCTATGGCCACGCTGAAGGCGGTCACATTGTCCGAGATCGTGCGGGCATAGCGCAGCGCGCGTATGCTGGCCCGGTTGATGCCCTCCAGCGGAACGATGATGCGGGTGCGGTAGCGGTGGTGCTTCAGGTCTTCGCGGGCGGCCTTGGGGTCACTCACGCGCAGCTGGCGTGCCACGGCGGTGTAATGCCGCTTGATCTTGAGCATGCCGTACACAAGCGTGGGCACCAGCATGATGACGATCCACGCGCCCTCCTCAAACTTGAATACCGCGATGATGAGGACGGCCAGCGCAGTAATGCAGGCGCCCAGGCCGTTGACGCCTGCCTTCCAGTGCCAATGGCGGCCCTTCACGCGCAGCCACCGGCGAAACATGCCGAACTGAGAGAGCGTGAAGGAGATAAATACACCGATGGCATACAGGCCTATGAGAGCGTTGACGCGGGCACGGAACACGACGATGAGCAGCGCTGCCGCTGCCGAAAGCGCGAGAATGCCGTTGGAATAGCTCAGGCGGTCGCCGCGCCGGTTCATCTGGCGGGGTGCATATCCGTCGGTGGCAATCAGGCTCAGCAGCAGAGGAAACCCGGAATAGGCCGTGTTGGCGGCCAGCACCAGCAGTATGAACGTGGAGGCCACGATGTAGAAGTAGAAGAACGTGCCGTGACCGAAGGTGATCTGCGCCAGCTGTACGATGACGGCTTGGGGATGCCCGCCGCCGGCCACGACATGATAGTTCACAGCCAGCAGCGACGTGCCCGCCAGCGTTCCAAACACGCACAGGGCAAGCAGCAGCAGCACCCGTTTGGCATTCTGTGTGCTGGGCTTCTTAAAGAAAGGCACGGCGTTGCTGACGGCCTCCACGCCGGTGATTGCAGCGCAACCGTTGGAGAACGCCCGTAGTATCAGCACCAGCGCCGCGGGTCCGGCCAGGCCGGCGGTTGTAGCCGCGCCGGCGGGGGGCGCAGGCAGCGGGTTTACCGCTGCCGTACCCGTCAGCAGCTTGTAGGCGCCCACGGCGAACATGAGGGCCATGCCGCCCACAAAGAGATAGGTCGGCACGCCGAAGATGCGCGAGGCCTCGCGGGTACCGCGCAGGTTGCCCAGCATCAGCAGCGCGATGATGGCCACGCACAGCGGAATAACATAAGGTTCCAGCGCCGGGAACGCCGTGGAGATCTGCTCCACGCCGGAGGCCACGCTTACGGCAACCGTGAGCACATAATCCACGGCCAGAGCGGCGCCAGCGGTGATGCCGGGGATGGCGCCCAGATTATCTTTGGCCACGTTGTAGGCGCCGCCGCCGTTGGGGTACGCGTCTATGGTCTGGCGATAGGACAGCACCAACAAGGCCAACAGACCGAAGATGACGCCCAGGACGCCCTGCGCGATGCCATAAGCAGCTCCATAGAACACCGGCAGCAGCACCAGAAGAATCTGCTCACTGGCATAGGCCACCGACGAAACGGCATCGCTGGCCAGGATCGGCAAGCCCCAAAGCACGCCGAGCTTCTCATGTACGATGGCCTCGTTCCTGAGAGGACGGCCTATGAAAAAGCTTTTCAACTTGTCTCCCATCATCCAACCTCTTTGCTGCTTTAATGTATTTCCACATGCACGAATGAGAATTATATTCTTACCCCGGTATAAAGCAATGAAGTGAACAAAAAGCAAAGCGGAATCAGAGGGAGCATAGGCTAGAAAAACGAAGCCTGGAACGCGCAATTGCGCCCAGAAGGCCGGTTAACGTCGAAAATCGGGATCGGTATTGTATTTGCGCGTGTGCGTGTGCGCGATGAAGTTGAATCAAAACTGCGTTTGACTCTCCCCTTGGGGCATGGTCTATGCTGATATCGAGGAGTGAAGATATGGGATCATTGCTATGGCTGATGCGACGGCGGTGGGACTGGATTGCGCTGTCGGCGGGCGCGGTGACGGTTTCCTGCGCCGTCACGCTGTGGTGGAACGAGGTGCTGCGCGGCTTGATCAACACGGTTAGCGCAGGCGCGGCCGCTCCGACGCCGGCAATATTGACCGCCGTGCTGGCCATGGCTGCCAGCGCTGCCGCAGCTCTGGGCGTGGGCCTGTGCACCGGCTGGACCTGCGAAACGCTTGCCCACGACCTGCGCATGGGCCTGGCCCGTGGCTTGAGCGCTCTGCCCATCGAGCAGATTCAAACGCTCAATGCCGGCGCTCAGGTCTCCCTTTTGCAAAACGAGATCGCCGATGTATCCGCTTACCTGAGGGACAACCTCTTTCAGCTCATCGGCGATGCCATGCGCTTCGTGGCCACGTTGGCATGGCTTGTACACATCAGCCCGGAGCTTTCGCTGTGGACCACACTGCCGTCGCTTGCCATACTGGGTATCGCCGTGCTCACCAGCCGCAGCATTGGCGCGGCGGCGCTGCGCAGCCAGCAGGCCAACCAGCGCGGCAACGGCTTTGCCGACGCGCTGCTGGGCGTATTCCCGGTGCTCAAGGTCTTTGAGGCGGCGCCGATGCTGCTGGGGCGCTATGACGATGCGCTGCGGGATTGGGAGACGGCCACTGTGGCCGAGGAGCGCCGCAGGGCGGTGTTGATGTCTTTCTCCGCGGTGCTGGGCTGCCTGCCGCTGCTGCTGCTGTTCCTCGTGGGAGGCGGCCAGGTTATCGCCGGCCGGTTGGATGTCGGCGCCGTATATATATTTCTAAACCTATCGGGCAATGTGTCCGGCGTGCTGGGCAACCTGCCCGGGCGCATCGGGGGCTTCCGGCGTTTCGCGGCCAACCTGGCCAGGCTGCAGCCCAGCATCAGTCGGCAAGGGGGTCAGTGATATGGGCATCCATATGGAGGGCGTGACCTTTGCCTATGCCGAGCGCCCGGTGCTGCGCGGGGTGGACTTGCACGTGGAACCCGGCGACAGTGTTGGAATCGTGGGGGAGAGCGGTGGCGGCAAGAGCACACTGCTCAAGGTGCTGTGCGGCCTGTACGCACCGCACGGAGGGTTCGTGGAGGTGCATGGGACGCGCGCACCGGAGGACATCCGAAGGCATGTTGCTGTGGTGCTGCAGAACGCCATGCTGTTCCCCGGCAGCATCCGTGACAATGTGACCTGCGGCCACCCAATGGCCGAGGAGCGTGTGCTGTACGCCTGCCAGGCTGCGCAGCTGGGCCCGTGGCTGGACACACTGCCCCAGGGGTTGGACGCGCCGGTGGGCGAACGCGGTGGTCAGGTTTCCGGCGGGCAGGCTCAGCGCATCGCCATCGCCAGGGCCATCGCCAAGGACGCGCCGGTGGTGCTGCTGGACGAAGCCACTTCGGCGCTGGATGGGGACACCCGCGCGGCAGTGCTGGAGGCATTGGCTCGTCTGACACAGGGCAAGACGGTCGTGCATGTGACGCACCATGCCCATGCTCTGGTGGGTTGCAGCAGGATCTGCCGGCTGGAGGGAGGGCGGTTGCGCAATGCGTGAGCTCCGCCAGCTGCTGCGAGCGGTGGGCAGCGCCAGGCGCTTCGCGGCGTTGTTGGCGCTGCGAGCACCCTTTGACATGGCCATGACGCTGGTGCAGGCGGCCTTCCTGAGCGCAAGTTTTGACGCCATGGCGGCAGTTGATCGGCCGGCGCTGCTGGCTGCCTGCCTGTGGTTCGGAGTTGGAAGCGCTCTGCTGTTCCTGTATAATGGAACCGTATGGACACTCTATGCAGCCTTCGCGGTTCGCTGGACCGGCAGGCTGCGGCGCATGCTGTTCCGGCGGATTGCCGGGCTTTCGCTGCGCCAGGTGGAGCAGCGCCCCGCCGGCGAATGGCTGACACGTTTGAACGCCGACGCACAGGCCGCCTCGGCGCTGCTGAACCAACCGCTGCATCTGGCCCACATGCTGTGCTCGATAGTAAATCTGGGTGTGTCAGCAGCGCTGCTGCTGCGGGCAGATGGCCGGGTGTTCGCGTTGGTGGCGCTCTTTGTAATCCCGCACCTGCTGCTGGGCCGGCTTGTGGCCCGGCCTGTGTCGGCCCTGCAGGAGCGTGCGCTGCAGGCCGCTGCGCATAACGCTGCCGATGCCGATGCGTTGGTCACGTGCGCCGACCTGGCGCTGCTCTACGATGCTCAGGGCTTGCTGCTGGAGCGCTTTGAGCGCAGCAGCCGCGAGCTGCGCCGCTGCCAGATGGCCCTGCGCGTCCGCGGCGCGCTGAACGCCGGGCTGCTGCCGCTGCTGGGCATGGCTGGCTATCTGGCGCTGCTGCTGGCGGCCGGCTCATGGATTGCCCAGGGGCAGATGACCTTTGGCGGGTTGACCGCGGCGTTCCAATACCGCGGCGGTGTACTGCTGGGGGCGATGATGCTGGTGAACTGCGTCATAAATATCCGCGCGGCGATGGCGGGCGTGCGGCGCGTGCTGGAGACGCTGGACATGGCTTTGGAGGAGTAAAGATGGACGAGCCTATGATGAAAATCGGCGAGATCGCGGCGTTCTTCGACGTTTCGGTGAAAGCCATCCGCGTGTATGAAAAAAGGGGCATCCTGACTCCGGCCTACACGGACCCGGAGACCGGATATCGCTATTATTCCGCAGACCAGGTGCAAACGCTGAACGCGCTGCTGGAGCTCAAGAGCCTGGGGTTCACGCTGGCTGAAATCAAGCGCATCCTGAACGGTGGTGCGTCGGCGCAAGTCTTTGCCGACGCGCTGGACAAGAAGCGGCAGCAATGGCAGGATGCCATCGCCGTCGCCGAAAACAAGATTGACGCGATACAGACGATACAGAAGAGGCTGGCAGGCTCCCACGAGGCGGTCAAGCTGCAGGAGCTGAGCGAGGAACAGCGGGCGTGGCTGCTGGTCAAAATGGTCTGCGTGGAAAACCTCCAAGGCCAAAGCCAGCTCAGCGAAGCCATTTGGGTGTAGCAGCCGCTGAAATAGGGAATACACCATATAGATGCCATTGCTGCGGTAATAGGAAGGCAAATGGGGATGCAGCTTCACAAGAACCGGATTGTTGGCGTGCTGCTTGTATTACAGGCTGTCGTCTATATATCATTTTTGGTGGCTGACTGTTTCTTTGCCGGCCTGGGTCTGTTTTCCACTTTCACCAAATACTTGGGCATCCTTCTTTGCCTCGCAATCGCCATACTCTTGCGCCGCGGAGCCTGGAGCAAGCGGGACTCCGTTCTGCTGATATCTGCCCTGTTCTTTACATGCATTGCCGATCTGTTTCTGCTTCTTCTGAACCGGCCCATCACCGGGTTGCTGTTTTTTTGTGTTGTGCACTTGGTTTATATCCGGCGCTACCGCCCAAGGCTCTTTTATCCCGCTGCGGCGGCTGCTCTTGCGGTGATGGCGGGGTGCCTTACGGCAGGAAGGCTGGTTCCCGGTTTCCCGATTGCACAGGTCATGGCTTGCTTGTATTGCGTATTGATCGCAACTGTCACGGTATGCGGGTTCCTATCCCCATTGCCACGTACCAACCGCCGATTGGTGAACACCGGCATGGTGCTGTTCTTGCTGTGCGATGTCCATGTCGCTTTGTTCAATGTCCTGGATGCAAGCAATCCATATTTTCCTTTCGCGGCATTTTTCATGTGGTTTTTCTATCTGCCCTCGCAGGTTGCATTGGCTTTGAGCGGGTATTGCTACGAAGTTTCTTAGCAGGATTTGATTGGTTTATGTTGCTTCTGAAGAGAAGGATGAGCCTGTTCTCTGAGCGAAAACAGCCTGACAAGAAAATGTTTGTAGAACCTTGATTTCTGAACGTGTTTCATGTATCATGATATGGCTTTCAGTCGTCATGGAGAGATGTCTGAGTGGTCGAAGGAGCATGACTGGAAATCATGTGTAGGGGTA
>JAEZSC010000097.1 GCA_023422005.1 Bacillota bacterium
AGTATATCCACAAGGTCGCCATCTACGTGGACAAGAAGATGGCGGAGGTATCCCGGCAGCGCGACAACCTGAGCACCGCCATGATCGCCGTAATGGCAGCCATCAACATAGCCGACGAAGTGATGGAGCTGCGCGGGGAGAAGGAAGCCTTCCTCAAGATGGACAAATCCTCCCAGGCCCAGCCCCAGCGCAGGGACAATGTGACGACCTTCAGCAAGGAATTGAAGAAGGGCTGACGGCACGGGCTATTTTGAACGACTGACAAAGCAGCGGCAACGCTGCTTTTTTCATGCGTCGATTTGGATACGCTGGAAACCCTAAGAACATGAAAGGATCGCAAAGCGATGAACGATAAAGCCATCAAGACCCTGGAATTTGACAAGATACGCGCCATGCTGGCCAACGAGTGCGAAAGCTTCATGGGCCGGGAGCTGGCAGAGGCACTGAAACCCACCGACAACCCGCTGGAGGTAGCCGCGGCGCAGAACGGTACCTTCGAGGCCGTGGACTACATCGACAAATCCGGTTCCGCGCCGCTGCACGGCTTCAATGACATCCGCGAGGCCATCCACAAGACCCGCATCGGGCTGATACTGGGCCCCGGCGAGCTCTTAAGCGTGGCCAACACGCTGAAGGTCAGCCGCACGGTGAAGGCCACGCTGCGCCGGGACAAGACGCCGGCCGGCCCCCACTTGCTGGAACTCAGTGAGGCGTTGATCGTCCTCAAGGACATGGAGGCCACCATCGAGCGCTGCATCGAGAGCGAGGACCGCGTGGCCGACGGCGCCAGCGGCGCGCTGGCCTCCATACGCCGGCGCATCGGCCTGTGCCATGTGCGCATCCGCCAAAAGCTGGAAAGCATTGTGCGCTCCAGCCAGTACAAGGACGCGCTGATGGATTCCATCGTGACCCAGCGGGCCGGGCGCTATGTGGTGCCTGTGCGCCAGGAGCACCGTGGCCGCGTGCCCGGCCTGGTGCATGACCAGAGCGGCAGCGGAGCCACGTTGTTCGTCGAACCGCTGGAAGTCGTGGAGATCAACAACGAGCTGCGGGAGCTGGAGCTGCAGGAGATTGAGGAGGTCCAGCGCATCTTGCATGAATTGAGCGAACAGCTGCGCCCCCACGGCGAGGCCATGGGCTACGCGCTGGAGACGCTGGCCCAAATGGACTTCCTGTTCGCCAAGGCGCGGCTGGCCGCCGTGATGCGCGCCCGGCCGCCAGTGGTGACACCCGGCGGAGCCGTGCGCATCGTACGCGGCCGCCATCCGCTCATAGACCCGGAGGCTGTGGTGCCCATCAGTCTGGAGCTGGGCCGGCACTTCACGTCGCTGCTGATCACCGGCCCCAACACCGGCGGCAAGACCGTGACGCTCAAAACCGTGGGTCTGTTCGCGCTGATGACGCAGGCTGGGCTTTTCCTGCCGGCGGACGACGGCTGCGAGATGCCGGTGTTCGACGGCGTGTTCGCCGACATCGGCGACGAGCAGAGCATCGAGCAGAGCCTGTCCACATTCTCCAGCCACATGCGCAACATCGTGAGCATCCTGGAGCAGGCCGACGCCGGCTCTCTGGTGCTGCTGGACGAGCTGGGCGCCGGTACCGACCCCAACGAAGGCTCCGCGCTGGCCATCGCGATACTGGAGCGGCTGAAGGCCGCCCGCAGCAAGGTGATGGCCACAACCCACTACAGCGAGCTGAAGGCCTACGCGCTGGCCACCGCCGGCGTGGAGAACGCCTCCATGGAGTTCGACGTGGAATCCCTCCGGCCCACCTACAAGCTGACGCTGGGCATCCCGGGCAAGTCCAACGCCTTTGAGATTTCCCGGCGGCTGGGCCTGCCGGAGAGCATCATCGACAGCGCCCGGGAGCGCCTGACCAAGGACGTCATCCGCTTTGAGGACGTGATACAGAGCGCAGAGAAGGCCAAGGAGGCCGCCCTGCGGGAGCGTGAGGAGGCCGAGCAGCTGCGCCGGGAGATCGCCGACCTGCACCGCATCGCCGACCGCGAGCGCGAGCGCCTGGAGCGCCAGCGCGACAAGGTGCTGCTGGACGCCAAGGACGAGGCCCGCAAACTCATCGAGCGCGCCCGCTTCGAGAGCGAGCAGGTCATCAAGGACATCCGCAGCCTCAAGGAGAACCGCTCGGACAACCGCGAGCGCGACATCCAGCAGGCCCGTGACCGCATCCGCGCCGTAACGGAGGAGCTGGCAACCAGCGCCCAGCCCGAGCGCCTGACGCCTGCGCCCAAGGATTTGAAGCTGGGCGAGCAGGTTGTGCTGATGGACAGCAACCAGACCGCCTCGGTGCTGACGCTGCCTGACCGCGACGGCAACCTGAGCGTGCAGGCGGGCATCATGAAGCTCATGACCAACGTGAGCAAGCTGCGCCGGGCCACAGGGTCCGAGCGCAAGGCCGAACGCCGGGCGGAGCGCGCCTCCATGCTGCGCATGGGCAACACCGCCCGCGAGCTGGACATCCGCGGCCGCAACGCCGAGGAAGGCCTGCAGGAAGTTGACCGCTATCTGGACGAGGCGGTGATGTCCGGGCTCACCGAGGTCAACATCATCCACGGTAAGGGCACCGGCAAGCTGCGGGCTGCCATCCACGATTCACTGCGCCACCACCCCCACGTGAAGGCCTTCCGCCTGGGCCGCTACGGCGAGGGCGAGGACGGCGTCACCATCGTGTCGCTACAATAGGATGAATCTAAGGGGCTGTCGCGCTTAGCGTGACAGCCCCTTGCGTGCAAGTTACACGTGCTTTCGAAGGAAAGTCAGAACCTGCTCCATGGCCCGCTGCACTTCGGGGTTTGTGCCGTCCTGGTCAAAGCTATGGCCCATGCCGGGCATCGTGACCAGTTGGCATTCCACCCCCAAGTCTCGCAGCCTTGTGTGCATGACGACGGACTGCTCATAGGGAACATCGGTGTCCGCGTCGCCGTGCAGCAGCATCGTCGGCGGGTAATCCGCCCGGGCCAGAAACTCGGGGCAGTATGCCAGCAGCTTCTCCCGGTCTTGCTCGGGGTGCAGGCCGCTGACGCTCTGCACCCAGTTCCCCTGCTGGCGGGTATACAGATAGTAGGCGAACCGGCTAAACTCGCCTGCGGTTGTTTCCTTGGCGCCCACGGCGCGCAGCGCTTCCTCCCGCGAGACCGGCGGCTGCTGGCAGTAATGCTCGCTGGGCCGGGAGTACCACTCGTCCAGGATGTCGCCGTAGCCGAAAAACGACACGATGGCCCTGGGCCGGACGCCAAAGGTGCCCGTCATCAGCGACAGGTAGCCGCCAGCCGACGAGCCCATGACCGCCACCCGTCTGCCGTCAAAGCCCAGCTGTTCGGCTGCCTCGCCTGTTACCCAGGCCATGGCGTCGCACACGTCGCCCATGATGTCCATCAAGTTCGTCTCCGGGGCCAACCGGTAGTCGGCGGACACGACGGTAAAGCCTGCCTCGTTGAGCAGCTCGACCTGCCAGGCCCGCGTACCCTGCCTGTCGCCGAAGATCAATGCGCCACCGTGCAGATAGAGAACCGCCGGGGAGCGGGGCTGCCGGGCCAGGTACACATCGGCCTCTATGGAACAGCCGTTGATCCGCTTGTATTCATGTGTCGTCTTTTGGATGGGCATTCTGTTCTCCTTCTCAATGGTAATGAGTACGTTTTCTTAGTTATAACGCTTCCTGGATGAATGTCAAGCCGTGAACCGAAAAGCTCTTTCCTGATTCGCCGGGACGCAGTACAATAAATCCGATCATTCTGATGGTTAGGGGAGATACGATGATACTGGTAAGCGCCTGCCTGGCGGGCATCCCGTGCCGCTATGACGGGCAGAGCAAGCCCGACGAGCGCATGATGGAAATGGTGAAAAGGGGAGAAGCCAAGGTGTTCTGCCCGGAGACGCTGGGCGGGCTCAAAATCCCACGGGTGCCCTCGGAGATCGTGGGCGGCGACGGCGCGGATGTGCTGGACAGCCGGGCCAAGGTGCTGAGCCGCGATGGGGAGGACCGCACCCAGGAGTTCCTGCGCGGCGCGCAAGCCACGCTGGAGCTGTGTCGCAAGCACGGCGCAACCGAGGTGTGGCTCAAGGCCAAGAGCCCCTCTTGCGGTGTGGGCCGTATCTATGACGGCACGTTTTCCGGCGCTTTGCGCCCCGGCGACGGCGTCACCGCGGCCCTGCTCAGAAGGAATGGCGTTAAGGTTGTAGAAATATAAAATAACTTTTGTATATGGAGGCTACCATGGCCTATTTGTTGGGCATCGACATCGGCACTTCCGGCACCAAAACCGTGCTCTTCGACGAGCGGGGTGTTACCGTCGCTTCTGCCACTTGGGAATACCCTTTGAGCCAGCCGCAAACCGGCTGGGCCGAGCAGGACCCTGCCGACTGGTGGCGGGCCAGCGCCGGCTCAATCGCCGAGGTCGTCAAAAAGAGCGGCGTGAACTCCCGCGACATCGCCGGCATGGGCCTCAGCGGCCAGATGCACGGCATGGTGCTCTTGGACGCCCAGGACCGCGTGCTGCGGCCGTCCATCATCTGGTGCGATCAGCGCACCCAGGCCGAGTGCGACCAGATCACCGCGCTGGTGGGGGCCAAGCGCTTGATTGAGATCACCGCCAACCCGGCGCTGACCGGCTTCACCGCCTCCAAGGTCATGTGGGTGAAGAACCACCAACCGGACATCTTCGAGAAGACCCGAAGGGTTCTGCTGCCCAAGGACTATGTGCGCCTGATGCTGACCGGTGAATACGCCACCGAGGTAAGCGACGCCAGCGGCATGCAGTTCCTGGATGTGCCCAAGCGGCAGTGGTCCGCCGAGGTGCTGGGCAAGCTGGGCATCCCCATGGAGTGGCTGCCCAATGTGTATGAATCCTACGAGGTCAGCGGCAAACTGACCCGCGAGGCGGCCCAGCTCACCGGTCTGTGGGAAGGCATGCCCGTGGTGGGCGGCGGCGGAGACCAGGCCGCCGGGGCCGTGGGCAACGGCATTGTGCGCCCCGGCGTCATTTCCTCGACGATCGGCACTTCCGGCGTTGTGTTCGCCCACATGGACGACGTGGCCATCGACCCGCTGGGGCGCGTGCACACCTTCTGCCACGCCGTGCCCGGCGCGTGGCACGTCATGGGCGTTACCCAGGGCGCGGGCCTGAGCCTGCAATGGCTGCGCAACGAGTTCGGCGCCATGGAGCGCGAGCTGGCCGGCCGCATCGGCCTGGACACCTACGACCTGATGGGCCGCGAGGCGGCGCAGGCGCAGCCCGGCTGCGAGGGGCTGATCTATCTGCCTTACCTGATGGGTGAGCGCACGCCCCATCTGGACGCCAATGCCCGCGGCGTGTTCTTCGGCCTCACGGCCCGGCACCGCCGCCAGGAGGTCATTCGAGCTGTCATGGAGGGCGTAGGGTACAGCCTGCTGGATTGCATCAGCATCATCCGCGAGATGGGCGTGCAGGCCGCCGAGGTGCGCGCCAGCGGCGGCGGCGGCAGGAGTGAGCTGTGGCGGCAGATGCAGGCGGACATGTTCGACTGCGACATCGTGACCGTCAACTCCAGCGAGGGCGGCGCGCTGGGCGTGGCCCTGCTTGCAGGCGTGGGCACGGGGGTGTATAATAGCGTCCGTGAAGCGTGCGATGCGACGATACAGGTCACCCGCAGGCAGAACCCCGATGTCGCCAGCGGCGAGGTTTATCGAAAATATTATCCTTTGTATCGGGATCTATATAAGGCGCTGAAGCCCAGCTTCGGCGAAGTTGCCAGGATCACAACGGAGCTGCAAGGCTCCAGGCAGGTTTAAGGAGTAATGAAAAGCGGCAAAACGGCATGTCCTATCGGACATGCCGTTTTGCTGTCCGTTCCTCGTGGTACATAATCTACACTGCGTTTATTTGAGAAAGGGAATAATAACATGATAAAGAGTAACTTTCTTCAAAACCTATTACTTAGCTATCTTAAATGGAGAAGTGAGCACATTCAAAAACAATCTATAGTGAGCCGCGTATCCGATAGTTTTTGTGATCCTCTAAAGCGTTCACGCACAGTGTTTTTCCTACTTACTTTATTCTTTTCCGTGATTATCATATATTTTATAGTTTTGTCTTTTTTGATTAAAACCTCATATTTAATTCTAGTATTTTTATCTCTAGTGTTGTCCTTACCTTTATGTATTTTGTTTTTCATTAAGGATAAACGACATGAAATTCTGAATAAATCCTTCCTGCGGTTGGATACTGGTTCGTATTATGACGAGTTTAGAAAGTGGCTTAAAGATAATCAATATGATTCAAAACTGAAAATAAAACAGCTACGAAATCGATGCCTTAAGTATATAGGAAATCAAGAGACTATTAAGAGGAATGCATACATAGTTATAAATGGCTGTATAACGCTAGCCTTTAAGCCTCTTTCGGATATGTTAATGCATCTGACTGCAAACTACCTTTATATATTCGTTATTATTGTATGTTTGTATGTTGAAGTCAACTTGGGGACACACCTGATCTTTAGGTATTCCTTTAGCTACCTTAGGCATTTACAAAGTATGGTTGATGACATACAAGACACACTCGATCGATGTTTTCCAATTTATGAGGATGATTTAGTATAAATAGTATAGCATACTGTTTAGAATGTGCTATGATACTGGTATATACCATTGGAGGTTTGCATTATGAAGATCGGAGTGAGTTCCTATAGCTTCCACCGGCTGGTGGCCAGCGGAGCCATGAGCCAGCTGGACGTCATCGCCAAGGCCAAGGAGATCGGCTTTGACATCATCGAGTTCGCCACGCTGCACCTGCCCGAGGGTGAGACACCGGTCAGCTTTGCGCCGCGCATCCGCGACGAGGCCGCTCGTGTGGGTATCGAGGTCGGCAATTATACGATCGCCGCGGATTTCCTGAACCACCCCGGCGGCCTGGACGGACAGATTGCCGCGCTGGGAGAGGAACTGAAGGCCGCCAGCCTCATGGGCGCGCCGGGCATGCGCCACGACGCAACATGGGGACTAGGCGCCAATTGGCACGGGCCGCGGGCCTTCGACGATGTTCTGCCGTTGCTGGCCAAGGGCTGCCGCGCCGTCGCCGAGCAGGCCGTCACCATGGGCATCCGCACAATGGTGGAGAACCACGGGTATTTCGCCCAGGACAGCGCCCGGGTGGAAAAGCTCATGAACGCCGTGAACCACCCGAACTTCGGCTGGTTGGTGGACATGGGCAACTTCGTGTGTGCCGATGAGGAGCCCTTCAAGGCCGTGGGCATCGCCGCGCCCTACGCCTTCCATGTGCACGCCAAGGATTTCCACATCAAATCCGGCATGCTGCCCGACCCCGGCCAGGGCTGGTTCCGCAGCCGCGGCGGCAACTATCTGCGCGGCGCCATCGTGGGACACGGAGAGGTGCCGGTGTTGCAGTGCCTGCGCCTGCTGAAGAATGCCGGCTATGAAGGCACCGTGTCGCTAGAGTTTGAAGGACTGGAAGACCCGATACAGGGCATCACGATCGGGTATGAGAACCTGAAGCGCTATATTGAGATGGTTGGCTGAGACAGGCATGAAAAGGGCGGGAGGCATTGAGCCTCCCGCCCTTTTTGTGATCTCTACTTGCCCGGAACTACGGTCACGACGATGTCGCGCAGCAGCTCTTTAGCGGAGGTAACATTGCCCATATCCTCATGTACCTGATGATCCTCGCCAATTGCGTCGCCCCGGCCGATCAACGTCGGCGTCACCGCTGCGCTCCCGGCGCCGTCAACCGCGGCGCTCCACAGCACCGAGGGCTGGCCGTTCACATCGTTGTAGCCCTCGTCGCCCTCTTTCAGGCCCTCGCGGTAGTAGTCGTTGTAGTCATAGGACGCGTTGGCCTCTATGAACAGCGTGAAGGGCTTACCCACCAGCGATTGAGGTAGATTGCATTGTAACTCCAACCCGCCGGAGGGCGTGGCTCCGGACACGGCGTCCACCGATTCCTCGCGGATGCCCGCCCACACGGGCAGCGTGGCGGGCCGGGTCTCTGTGACAAAGCGCTTGGAAGCGGACTTTCGGCTCACGAACAGCGTGGTCTTGTTGCCCGCTTCGTCCTGCGCCCAGATGGCGTAGCTGGGAGGGTAGCGCAGTCCTTCCCCATAGGTGAAGGTGATATCCACATGTGGTGCGGAAGGATCCAGTGTGGGTTTGGGCGTGCAGCCGGTCAGAAGCGCGAGAAACAGCAATAAAACGATGCCTTTTTTCATATCGTACTCCCTGTGTATCATAACACTGAAAGTATATCACATTTCGCACTATGGTAGGTTTCTTATGTTGTTTCTACACTGGGTGCGTTCGAGACCGGCGTTTTTCCAGCGAAATATAGCTTGCGTACTTGGCTGTATTGGGTTAAAATAAAGTTCACCTTTCGCTGTTTTGCTTACCCACGCGGTCTGGTGGGTCCCGTGCAACGCGACGCCGTGAATCATGTCAGGTCCGGAAGGAAGCAGCATTAAACGGGACGCTCCGTGTGCCGCGGGTCAGCCTGCACGGCCGCGTGGTTAAACAAAACAGCGTGGGTCGGCGGGGGAACTTCTCCCCCGCCGAGACAACCCCCTGCTAGTGAGCACCTTGTTCTGAGATTCTGAAGCCCGCTGCCGCGCATGTCGCCAGCGGGCATCTTGTTTATTCGGCTCATTCTGGTTGCTTGAGAAACGTGATGGACCGCTGCGGCGGAGGTTTTGTGAGCGTTTCTGGCTGGTTGCGCGTAGCCTTGGCCGGATGAACCGGCCTTCGGCAATGAGCGTTATTGGGGACATGCAATGCAGCGCAGGCACCTTGCCACGTATCATTGTAGAGCAAAGGCTCTGCCCAGGTCGCATGGGCGAGCAGCACACGAAGTGTGCGACCAGCCCTTGCCGCAAGCGTAGCACGCTATGATCGAAAAAAATGTCGCCTAAATCTGTACTGTCATCCTGAGCGCAGCGAAGGATCTCCCTTTCACTCATACAGTGTTATTGTTTAAAAACAAACTCTCCTGAGCGCAACCCTTGTCAATACCCTCTCCGAATGGTACTTTTAGCATATCCCTACCCGAAAGGAGTGTTAGGCATGAACGGCCAGATGAAGACAACGGTGGACAGGAACCAATAGAGTGAGCCGGCGGCTTGCCCCGCTGGTGAGGGAGCCTGTACCGATAGGCTGGCAGCGCAGTGCGCCGCCGGTTTTTGTGTGTTGCCGCAGGAAGCCCTGCGGCACTTTTTATTATGAAGAAAGAGGATTTGAGCTATGATGCAGTTGAAATATCTGGTGGATGACCGCCCCATGGTCCTGGACATCCTGTCCCGTTGGGAATATGACGCCGACAACCTGGATTTGCTGAACCATTACCGCATCAGTGCCAACGCCGTGTATCCCTTCACCTGCGGCGGCGCGGTGCGCATACTGCGCTTCGCGCCGGCGGCGGAGAAGAGCCTGAAGCAGGTGCGGGCCGAGCTGGATTTCCTGCGCCATCTGCGCGGGAACGGCTACCCTGTACCTAACACCGTGTTTTCGCGGCAGGGGGAGGAAGTGGAGGTTGTGCAGACAGCCATCGGCCCCGTGTATGCCCAGGTGTTCACGCGGGTGCCCGGCGCGCAGCTGGATCTTGACACGATGGACGAGACAACGGCTCAAGGTTGGGGCGCGGCGCTGGGCCGGCTGCACGCCTTAAGCGAAGGCTATGAGCCCGACGGGGAACGCCGGATCGATTGGTGCGAGCAAATGGCGTGGATGCGCGGCGTGTTTGAAAAGAACGGTGCCCAGGATGCGCTGGCCGAATGGGAGCGCGTGAACGCGTGGCTTTCCGGCCTGCCGGTGGACCGTGAGACCTATGGGTTGATCCATTATGATTTCGAGGACGACAACGTGTTCCTGGATGCCGAAACCGGCATCTTCCACGCCATCGACTTCGATGACGCGCTGTACCACTGGTACGCCGTGGACGTGGCTGTGTCGCTGAGCTGTTTGGAGGAACTGCCTCGGGAGAGGGCCGATTGGTTGCAGGCGGCATTCCTGGCTGGCTATCGGCAGCAGCGCCGGTTGGGCGCGTCGTGGGAGCAGCGCTTTCCTCATTTCCGTCGTTATATGGCGCTGAACTCCTGCGCAAGGCTGCTGCACGCGCTGGGCGGTGAGGCCATTGCAGACCCTCCACAATGGATGGTGCAGCTGCGCGCCAAGTTGGACGCTATGCTGCGCAGCCGGAGAGAGGGCTTCCTGCAGCCGTGGTGACATGATGTACGGCGACGATTATACATTCATTGACATTCCGGTGTATAATCGTCGCTGCAAAGCTTGTTGAGCAACATAAAGCATGTCCAACATTTTTGCTGTGAGAGAAAAAACTGATGGAAAATGCCTGCGGCGTTTTAGGAGGTGACCCATGGAACCCATGCGCAAATATTACTGGTTCTTCCTGTGGGTGGCCTTGCTGACGCTGCCGTTCTATGCTTGGGGTATTTTCTTTCCCGTGGGCGGGTTGCCCTTCGGCTTGCCCATCAGTTTTGTGAGCATCCTCGTGCCCATGGCGCTGGCCATTGTTTACGCGTATCGGGAGGGCGGCCGGCCAGTGGTCGGCCGCCTGTTCCTGGGTATCCTGGATGTGCGAAAGGCCACGACTGCGGCACTGGCCTTAAGCGTGCTGGGCATGCCGCTGGTGGCGCTGCTGGCCTACAAGACCGCCACGCTGCGGCCCGACGCCCTGCCGGATGTACCCGTGGTCGCGTGGGGGCAGCTGCCTGTGATGTTCGCTCTGTACTTCCTGGGGGCCATCCCCGAGGAGTTGGGCTGGACGGCCACGCTGACCGGCCCGCTGGTGCGGCGGCACGGGCCGCTGGCCGCCGGCGCGATGATCGGCCTGTTCTGGGGCCTGTGGCATGTGCTGCCCTGGAGCTGGGAGCACTCGGCGGGCTGGATCGCCGGCATGATGCTGTTCGATGTGCTCATCCGCATGTCCATGGCCCATGCATACGCTCATGGCGGCGGCAGCCTGTTGGCGGCCGTTCTGACCCACGCGATGATCAACGTGTGCATCAGCGCCTTTCCCAACGCCGGGTCGCATTTCAACCCCTGGCTGTTCGCGCTGTGGGCAGGTGGGCTGCTGGCGGTGCAGCTGGGCGTGGCACGGCGTGGAAAGCTCTTTTCCGCATAATTGTTTTGACGAACCAACGCTTTATCAAGTAAAATGATCCGTATTGTATTCATCATGAGGTGTTTGTTCCCATGCCATTGATCGCCGCTCCCGCCGACGAAATCTCCCGCCGGCGTACATTCGCCATCATATCACACCCCGACGCCGGCAAGACCACGCTGACTGAAAAGCTGCTGCTGTACGGCGGCGCCATCCATTTGGCCGGCTCCGTAAAGGCCCGCAAGGCCAGCCGCCACGCCGTCAGCGACTGGATGGAGATCGAGAAGCAGAGGGGCATCTCGGTGACGTCCTCTGCCATGGCCTTCGATTACGAGGGCTACCGCATCAACATACTGGACACCCCCGGCCACCAGGATTTCAGCGAGGACACCTTCCGTACGCTGATTGCCGCCGATGCCGCTGTGATGCTCATAGACGGCGCCCGCGGCGTGGAGCCCCAGACCATCAAGCTTTTTCACGTGTGCCGCATGCGGGGCATCCCGATCTTCACCTTCGTCAACAAGATGGACCGCGCCGCCCGGGACCCTTTCGATCTCATGGGTGAGATCGAAAGTGTGCTGGGCATCCATTGCAGCCCGGTCAACTGGCCCATCGGCACCGAGGGCGACTTCAAGGGCATCTATCACCGGGACCGCGACCGGGTGGAGCTGTTCCTGGGCGATGAGGAGCACGGATCCAAACGCGTACAGAGCGTGGAAGGGGACCCGCGGGACCCGGCCTTCGCTGAGGAGTTGGGCAGCTACCATACCAAGCGGCTGCTGGAGGAGCTGGAGCTGCTGGAGGGCGCCGGCGAAAGCCTGGACATGATCAAGGTGTTGGGCGGGCAGTTGAGCCCCATGTTCTTCGGCTCCGCGATGAACAACTTCGGCGTGCAGTGCTTCCTGGAGAAGTTTTTGGAGATGGCTCCCGCGCCCTCGGCACGTTTTGTTGGTGAGGAAATCCTGGAGCCGCACCACCGCGAGTTCTCCGCCTTTGTGTTCAAGATACAGGCCAACATGAACCCGGCCCACCGAGACCGCATCGCCTTTATGCGCGTGTGCTCCGGCAAGTTCGAGAAGGGCATGGAGGCGCTCATCGTCAATTCCGATAAGACCATCAAGCTGGCTCAGCCCCAGCAGTTCATGGCCCGGGAGCGCGAGTCTGTGGAGGAGGCCTGGCCCGGCGACATCATAGGGCTATTTGACCCCGGCGTGTTCCACCTAGGCGACACACTCACCCAGGGTTCCCGCTTCCTCTTTGAGGGCATCCCAATGTTCGCTCCGGAGAACTTCGCCCGCGTGGTCTCCATGGACACGATGAAGCGCAAGCAGTTCGTTAAGGGCGTGCTGCAGCTCTCCGAGGAAGGGGCCATACAGGTGTTCCGCCAGGTGGACATCGGCCGTCAGGAGCTCATCGTGGGCGTCGTAGGCCTGCTGCAATTCGATGTGCTGGCTTTCCGCCTCAAAAGCGAGTACAATGTGGAACTGCGCACCGAGCGTCTCAATTATCGCTTCGTGCGCTGGGTCAGCGATTGGGAGGACCTGTCCGCACTCAACCTGACCAGCACCACATTGCGGGCCCAGGACGCCGCCGGCCGGCCGGTGCTGCTGTTTGAAAACCAGTGGTCCATCACGTGGGCGGAGGATCACAACAAGGGGCTTAAGCTCTCGGACACCGCCAGCCGCGTGTGGGCCGTGGATCAGGAGGAGAAGTGACATGAGCAAGCTGTTCCGTCGGGAGGGCGTGTTCATAGAGGGCATGGGCCGCGAGGTCGTGTGCCTGTTCATCGCCGTGGCGTTCATTGGTCTGTCTCAGGGTTTTTCCGAAAGCATCTGGACCAACTTCTACAGCCTGATCGGCATGGATATGAGCCAGCGCACGGTGCTGGAGCCCATCCGTGAGCTGCCGGGCCTGTTGATGATGTTCATCATCGCAGCATTGAGCTTTTTGACCATCGGGCGCATGGGTGCGCTGGCCATGGCTGTGCGCGGAGTGGGCATGTTGCTGGTGGGCCTGCTGACCACAGGCTTTGCGCCGGCCTTTGTGGCCTACATGGTCGTCGTGAGCCTGGGCGACCACATCTTCATGCCGCTGCGCAACAGCATCGGCATCACCGTGGCCAACCATGGCTATGAGGGCCGGGTCATCGGGTTCATGGATGCCACGTCCACAATCATGTATATGCTGCCCAGCCTGTTCATACTGTTCTTCTTCAATGGAAACGAGCTCAGAGATTATCAGATCTTCTTCATCCTGGCAGCGGTCATGGCAGCTTTCGGCGGCGCTTCTCTGTTTCTGATGCGCACCCGCAAGGCCGAAAACCTTTCCCGCCCCAGGCTGGTGTTCAAGAAGAAGTTCACACTGTACTATCTGATCAGTTTCATCAGTGGCCTGCGCAAGCAGATCTATTTGGTATTCGCGCCGTGGCTGCTGGTCAAGGTGTTCCAGCAGCCGGTGCAAACGATGACGCTTCTGGCAGTCATCGGCGGTGCTACGGTGTTCTTCTTCAACCCTTTCATGGGCCATCTGATCGACCGCTACGGCGAGCGCAAGCTGCTGGTGGGCGGTGGCGTCATCGCGACAGCCATCTATGTGGCGTATGCGTTCCTCTCCACGATGCCCGTCACCGATTCGCTGGTCGTGTTCCTGCTGCTGGCGCTCAACTATGTGGACCGGCTGACCCAGTCCACGCTGATGGGCCGCGACATCTTCGTCAAGCACACCGCCG